>JADGQH010000033.1 GCA_017881985.1 Chloroflexota bacterium
GGCCCGCACCATCCGGATCCCGGTCCACATGGTGGAGACGATCAACCGGCTCATCCGCGTCTCGCGGCAGCTGCTCCAGGAGCTGGGCCGCGAGCCGACGGTCGAGGAGATCGCCGAGGCGATGTCCAAGGGCCAGGAGGTCGTGGTCACCCCGGAGAAGGTCCGCGAGATCATCAAGGTCAGCCAGGAGCCGGTCTCACTGGAGACCCCGATCGGCGAGGAGGAGGACTCTCACCTCGGCGACTTCATCGAGGATCGAGGGGCGCTGGCCCCGGCCGAGGCGGCGTCGCACCAGCTCCTCAAGGAGCAGGTCGAGGCGGTGCTCGACTCCCTGACCGGCCGCGAGCGGCGCGTACTGCAGCTCCGCTTCGGCCTGGAGGACGGGCGCGCCCGCACCCTCGAGGAGGTCGGCAAGGAGTTCAACGTCACGCGCGAGCGGATTCGCCAGATCGAGGCGAAGGCGCTCCGCAAGCTGCGCCACCCGTCCCGCTCGCGCAAGCTCAAGGACTACCTGGAATAGGGCGATCCACGCACGCCGGCGGCGGCTGCAACGGAAGTCATCTCTGGAACTTCGAGGATGAGATCGTGAAAGAGTCGGGCGCGAGCGAAGGCAAGTCGGCATCGGAGCTCATCTCGAAGCGATTCGCCGAGCTCGGGGACTGGCGCGGGGCAACTCTCAGCAGGATGCGCACGCTCATCAGGGAAGCAGATCCGGACGTCGTCGAGGAGCTGAAGTGGGTGAAGTCCTCGAACCCGGGCACGCCGGTCTGGTCGCACGACGGCATCATCTGCACCGGCGAGTCCTACAAGAGTGTCGTGAAGCTCACCTTCTCCAAGGGCGCGTCCCTGGAGGATCCGGCCCGTCTCTTCAACTCGAGTCTCGACGGAAACGCACGCCGCGCGATCGACATCCACGAAGGTGAAGAAGTCGACGAGGCCGCCTTCAAGGCCCTCGTTCGCGAAGCGGTCGCGCTCAACAGCCCCGGCGCGTCGAAACCTTCGAAGAAGGCGAAGTCCTGACGGATTCCGTCCCTGAACGGGGAGCGGCCTGGCATGACTGACGGCGCGGGGCCTGACGTCGGGGGCGCAGCTGGAGGCGCGGCGGCCCCGGGCGGCGCACTGCCGGACACGGGAGGCGCGGCCTCCCCGGGCGGCGGGGCCGGTTCGCCTGTCCAGCATCCGGCCGGGCTCCTCTACGGCCGGGGGCACATCGTGGTGTACGGGAACCCGCCGTTCCGCGGGCTTTTCGGCCCTGCGATCGTCGGCTTGCCGGCGGCCGAGGCGCTGCTCGACCTGCCTCGAACCGCCTTCGCCCTGATGGATCTCGTCTATCGCGAGGGCCGGCCCCTCGCGCGCCGGATCACGCTGCGCGGGTCCCCATGGCGGCTCACGATCGCCCCGCGGCGCGACAACGGCGACGGTGAGGTCTACGGGATCGCGGTGCACCTCGTCCCACGAGAGGATCGCGACCCCGCGGGCTGACGCCGTCGGGCCGTCGCGGGACTCTACGCCCGGGCAGGCGCCGCCGGTTCCGTCTGGCCCGGTCGGCTCGACCCACGGACCAGGCTCGTCACGATCCCGAGGCTGCAGACCACGGCCGCCACCAGGAAGGCGTCGTGGATCGCCCCGGCCAGCGCCGCGCTCCGCACGGCCGCCGATGGAGCGCCGGCTCCCAGCTCCGCGAGGTGGATCGGCAGCCGCGTCGCCACGATCGCCCCGCTGAGCGCGATCCCCAGCGCCTGGCCGTTCACCCGCATCTGGGCGAGCGTGCCGGACGCAGTTCCCACGCGGGAACGCGGCACGGAGCCCAGCACCGCGCTGCTGTTCGGGCTCATGAACAGTCCCTGGCCCAGGCCCAGGAGCATCAGCCGCCAGATGAGATCCGGCAGCGCAAACGTCACCGGGAGCAGGGTCAGGCTGAGGAGCGCGACGACCATGACCGCCATTCCCGCGCTGGCCAGGGTGCGCGGGCCGAAGCGGTCCGAGGCCGCCCCGCTGAGCGGCGCGACCAGGGCCATGGTGATCGGAACCGGGGTGAGCAGGAGGCCGGCCTCGATGGGCGAGAAGCCCGAGCCCTGCTGGAGGAGGAACGGCAAGAGGAACGTCGCGGTGAACAGCCCCGCGAACGCCACGACCACGCTGGCCAGGCCTGCCGTGAATGGACGGATCCGGAACAGCGCCAGGTCGATCATGGGCTGGATCGAGCCACGCTCGACGACGATGAACGCGCCACCTAGCACCAGGAATGCGATCAGCAGGCCGATGATCGCCGGGCTGCTCCAACCCCACTGCTGGCCGTCGCTGAGGGCGAGCAGGAGCGCGAAGAGCGCGATCCCCGACAGCGCCGCGCCCTTGAGGTCGAACGCCTGGCCCGTGCCCGGGGTCTCGGCCGGCAGGATCCGGTTCGCCCACAGGATCGCCAGCAGGCCGATCGGCGCGTTGATCAGGAAGATCGCCCGCCAGGTCGCGACCTGGGTGAGGATCCCCCCGAGGGCGGGCCCGAGGCTGAGGCCGATCGATACGCTGATCCCGTTGAGGCCCAGGGCCCGTCCTCGCTCGCTGGCCGGGAACGTCCGGGCGACGATTGCCGGACCCATGGCCATGATCATCGCCGCGCCCACGCCCTGGATCACGCGGAAGGCCACCAGCCACAGCTCGTTCGGGGAAGCGCCGCAGCAGACGCTCGCCAGCGTGAAGACCGCGAAGCCGACGAGGTAGACCCGCTTGAACGTCTGCACCTCGCCGAGTCGGCCGCAGGGGAGCAGGAGCGAGCCGACCACGAGCAGATAGGCGACCACGACCCATTCGATCGTGGTGAGGTCGATCTGAAACTCGCTCTGCATGGCGGGCAGGGCGATATTGATGATGCTGCCGTCGAGCGTCGCCATGAGCGAGCCGAGCGACACGCTCGTGAGGATGAGCCACTTGCGTTCCATCGAGCGCCTGGGTGCCCGATCGAGCTCGCCGTCCGACTTCCGGCCGCCGGCCGATGCCCTCGAACCCTACCCGATGCGGCTCACCCGATGACGTGCATGGGCGTGTAACCGAATCCGGGCCCGGGTCCCAGCCCTTCCACCCGGTGGGATAATGAATTTCGGCATTGGCCATCGGTACGGCTGGATTCAGCCGGCAGCGTGAAGCGGGGTCACCCCGCCCGCGTGCCCTATGGCCGGGCGCAACACTCCGCCCGGCCTTCTCTCCTGAGGGCCCAGCGCGGCGCTCGGCGCACTCCCCGTCTCGGACCTTCACCCGGTCCGGGCTCGCTGACTTCGCCGACCGCGCCACGCCTTCCGAACGCGAAGGCGTGCGAGGAGAAGGCCGATGGACGCGATCGTGACGAGCCCTGGCCGATGGCCGCCCAGGCCAACCAGGGAGCGGCCGGCGAAGGCCGTCCGGCTGCCCCGGAGCGTCGTCCTGTCGACCTATGTCCCACGCCAGTGCGGGATCGCGACATTCGCGCGTGACCTGGTCGAGGGACTTCGCGCATGCGCCGGCCCCCACGCTCCCGTCAGGGTCGCCGCCCTGGATCCTGCGGTCGACGCGCCTGTCTACCCGCCCGAGGTCCGATATCGGCTACGAGCCGACGATCGAGGCGCGTATCGCCGCCTGGCGACGGACCTGGTCGCCGACGGGGCCGAGGTCCTCTGCCTGCAGCACGAGTTCGGGCTCTTCGGCGGTCCCAACGGGCGCCACGTGCTGGACCTGCTCGACTGCCTGTCGATCCCGGTCGTGACGACCCTCCACACGATCCTGGCCAGGCCGACGCGCGGCCAGGCACGGATCGTCCGCGAGCTCGCCGCTCGCTCGGCGACGCTGGTGACGATCAGCGAACGTGGACGGGACGTGCTGGAGGAGCGGTACGGCGCCGACGGCAGTCGGGTTGCGGTCGTTCCGCACGGCGTCCCGGACTTCAGCGGCGTCGACCGCGTTCGGGCGCGGTCCGAGCTCGGACTCGACGACACGAAGCTGATCCTGACCTTCGGGCTCCTCGGTCCCTCGAAGAATGTCGAGCTCATCTTCGACGCCGTGCATCGGATCGTGGACAAGGTGCCCGACGCGACGGTCGCGGTCGTCGGCGCCACCCACCCGGAGGTCCGGCGACAGTCCGGCGAGCGCTACCGCGAGGGCCTCCGTGAGCTCGCCGGACGGCTCGGCCTCGCCGACCGGGTGCGCTTCGTCGATCGCTACCTGGGCGCTTCCGAGCTTGCGGCCTGGCTCGTCGCCGCCGACGTGTTCGTGACCCCGTACCGGGATGCGCAGCAGATGTCGTCCGGCACCCTCGCCTACGCGCTCGCGGCTGGAGCCGCGGTCATCTCGACCCCGTATGCGCACGCCTGCGAGCTCCTCCAGGATGGGCGTGGCCTCCTGGTCCCGTTCGAGGACCCCGATGCGCTGTCGAGCGCGATCTCGTCCGTCCTGCTCGACGACCAGGTGCGAGAGGCATTGCGCCGCCGGGGCCGCGAGCACGGGCGCTCGATGGTGTGGCCGAACGTGGCGCGCGAATACGCGCGATTGTTCGCGCAGGCCGTGGAGGAGACTTCGGCTCCTGACCGCCGATCGACACATCTCCCGGCCCCTCGTCCGGTGGCCCCGACGTCGACGCACCGCCGGGGCCCAGCGCGTGACCGGGATTTGGAGCCGGTGCCCGCGCAGGCCGACCTGCCGCTCGTGCGCCTGCATCTCGATGAGCTTCGTGCCTCGATCGGCATCTACCAGTTCGCGAGCAGCCGGACGCCGGACCCGCGGCACGGGTCCTGCACGGACGACGTGGCGCGAGCACTTCGCGTCGACCTCCGCCACGCCGAGGTGGAGCCCAGCGTGCACGTCGCCGCAGCGATCCGTCACGACCTCACGGTCCTGGATGCGGCGTTCAACCCGGCTCGCGGTCGATTCCGGAACTTCCGCGCCGAGGACGGAACCTGGCTCGACGAGGTCGGTTCAGAGGACGCGCACGGACGCGCAATCCATGCGCTGGGCGAGGCCGTGGCCCGGTGCCACGACCAGTCGATGATCGTCGCCGCGCGCGGGCTCCTCGCTGTGGCGCTCCCGGCCGCGCGCGATCTCGCCTGGGCCCGGCCGCGCGCCTACGCGATCCTGGGTTGCGTCGCGGCCCTCGCCGACCCGGCGTCTGCGGCGGTGGCCGCACACCTGGAGCCCCTGGCGTCCTCGCTCGAAACCTCGATCCGTCGTGCCGCATGGGCGGACCCGGGCTGGCCGTGGCCGGAGGAGCGCTGCACGTACGACAACGGAGCCCTGCCGGAGGCGCTGATTGCCGCCGGGCTCGCGCTCGGCCGTCCGGCGACCGTCGACCTCGGTCTCGAGGTCCTGACCTGGCTTATCGAGGCCGAGACGACCCCCGGCGGTTGGATTCGGCCGATCGGCAACCTCGGGTGGTGGTCGCGCGGGTCGCGGCCTGCCGCGTGGGATCAGCAGCCGATCGAGCCCGCCTCGATCGTGTCCGCGGCCGCGCTCGCATGGGACGCAACCCGGGACGACCACTGGGCGGTCACCGCCGAACGGGCGCTGGGCTGGTTCCTGGGCGCCAACGATCTCGGGATCTCGCTGGCCGACCCGAGCACGGGCGGCTGTCGGGATGGGCTGACGCCCAGTGGGGCGAACCCGAACCAGGGAGCCGAGTCAACGCTGGCCTGGCTCTTCTCGGTCGAGCGAGTGCGCGAGCTCCGTCAGCGCCGCTCGGCCACCCGCCGTTGCTCGGGCCGCGGGCAGGATCGGACGTACGCAACGAGGTCCGAGAGGGTCGCCGTTGCGAGCGCGATCGCTGAGTCGGCCGCTCCGTAGTAGATCCGGAGCTCATCCGTGATCGGGTCGTGGATCCAGCCGCACGGGAAGACGACGCCCCCGACGTCCCCGGTCTGCTCGTAGGACTCTTGCGGCCCGAACACCCACTCGTCCGTTCGGTGGAGGACCCGGCGCGGATCCTCGAGGTCGAGGAGCACCAGCCCCGCTCGATACAGCGAGCCGCTCGCCGTCGAACGGACGCCGTGGTAGAGCATCAGCCATCCCTCGGGCGTCTCGAGGGGTGGCGGTCCCAGCCCGATCTTGCCGGCGTCCCACCAGGCGCCTTCGCGCGCGGGCAGGAGGAGCGTGTGGTCGCCCCAGTGGCGCAGGTCGGGCGAGAACGCAAGCCAGATGTGGGCGGGACCGGCAAGCGGCGTCGGGCGGTGGATGAGCGCCCAGCGGCCATCGATCCTGCGCGGGAAGAGCGCCGCGTCCTTGTCCTCCGGCGGCATCGCCGGGCCGAGACGCTGGAAGTGCCGGAAGTCGCGAGTCACGGCCAGCGACACGAGCGGGCCGCGCCGGCTGAAGGCGGTGTACGCGATGGCCCATTCGTCTCGCTCGGGCAGCCAGGTGATGCGGGGATCCTCGATTCCCCAGACCTCCTCCGGGTGGTGATCGGGGTCCGGCATCAGCGTGGGCTCCGGGTCGATGCGCCAGCCGGTTCGGCCGTCGTCGCTGCGTGCGACGGTCAGGTGCGAGATGCCCCGGAGGTCCTCGACGCGCAGGAGCAGGATGCTCTCGCCGTCGATCGCGGCCGCCGCAGCGTTGAAGACCGTGTTCGCCCGGTACGGGATGTCCGTCGCGCTCAGGATCGGGTTCCCCGGATACCGCGTGAAGAGGCCGGGCGTGCTCATCGCGCCGGTAGTCTATCGCCGCGCGTGCGCCGGCTGGTCGTCAAATCGAGAACGGCGGTCCCTCGGGGGCATGCGCCGCTCGATTCGATCCGGCCGCGGCCCTCGACTCGAGACCGGCCCCACTGCCGCCCGACGGTCGCCGACCCGTCCTACGCCGTGGGTCCGTCAGCCCATGCCGCCCGGCGCCAGATTCGAGATCGGCGGCTCACCTGGCTCGGCGCCGACCGCGATGGGCATGCCCGACCGGGTCCAGTCGCTGTACGACCCCGGGTAGAGGAGCGGGTCGGGGAGCCCGGCCTCGCGCATCGCGAGCGCCAGGTGGCAGGCGTTCACGCCGCTGCCGCACGAGACGACGACCGGCCCGGCCTCCGCGCCGCCCGCCGCGGCCATTCCACGAGACCCGCCCGCGTCGACCGCTCCGCCCACACTCCCGTCGGTGATGTCGGCTCCGCTCCGACCCGCCGCCCCGGCGACCGCGAACCGGGCCGCGAGTGCGACCGGCGCGAGAAACTGCCCGTCTCCGCCTAGGAGCTCGGACGTCGGCACGCTCACGGCGGTCGGGATGTGACCGGGGACCCGGTCGATCGGCTCGATCACGCCCCGGTAGCGCTCGGGAGCCCGGGCGTCCAGGAGCCGCACTTCGCGCAGCCGCGCAGCCAGCCTCGGGCGATCGATCGTCCGTGGCCAGGCGACCCCGGGCCCAGGCGTCGCCACCGGTTCCGCTGGAGCGTGGGCCGGGACGTTCGCGGTCAGCGGCAACCCGGCGTCACGCCAGGCGCCGAGCCCGCCGTCGAGGACGGCCACGCGCGAATGCCCCAGCGCGTCGAGCATCCACCAGAGGCGCGCCGCCACGGTCCCGCCCGAGTCGTCGTACGCCACCACGCGATGCCCACGCCCGATCCCGAGCGCCGCCACGGCGGCAGCGAACGCGGCGGGGTCGGGGAGGGGATGGCGCCCCGGCCCTTCGGGCGCGGTCAGCACCGTCTCGAGGTCGACGAACACGGCGCTCGGCAGGTGCGCGCTCGCGTAGGCGGCGCGCCCGCCACCCGGAGCCGCCAGCGACCAGCGCACGTCTGCGATCCGGAGGTCGGGATCTCCGAGTGCGGCCGCGAGGTCGGCGACGGAAATCAGGCTCATCCGGGGAGTATCGCATCCGAGGAGGAAGCGTTCGGCGCTGGCCAGACCGGCAGATCGGCGGACGAGGGCCGGCGTCTCCGATGACCCGGGCAAGCGCCCTCGGCGCCCGGATCCCATGCTATTCTTCCCGCCGGCGCGGCCCCGGCCGCCCGATGCGCGCCCGGCCCGTACCGCGGCGGGCGCCTCCGCTCCGGCGTAGCTCAGTGGTAGAGCGGGCGACTGTTAATCGCTTGGTCGTAGGTTCGAATCCTACCGCCGGAGCCAATCCTTCCCTCGGGAAGACCATGACGGCTGCTCCGCAGCGCCGTCGGGTCGCTCGGTTCGTCCGGTCGCGGCGAGCGGTCGACGACCCGCCTCGGCGGGTGCCCTGCCTTCGACCAATGGTTCGTCGCCCAAGCCGAGCGTCGTCCGACCGGCTCGCGCCTTACGCGACCAGGAGACGGACGCCGACGAAGGTGCCGATCACGATGATCGCGAGGCGCAGCGCACTCGCCGGAAGGCGGCGTCCTACGAGCGCGCCGACCTGGCCCCCGGCGATCGCGCCGATCGCGAGGAGGATGGCCGGCGGCCATGCCACCGGGGCGACCGCGATGAACAGGATCGCCGCGACGCCGTTGATCAGCACGGCGAGGACGTTCTTCAGGCCGTTCAGGCGCTGGAGGACATCGGGCAGGAAGGTCGCCAGAAGGGCCATCATGATCACCCCCTGGCCTGCCCCGAAGTAACCGCCGTAGACGCCCGTCAGGAAGATGGTGATGACGAGCGGCATGGTGTGCTCCGCGCCCTCGACGCGCCGGTCGCCCATCGCCCGCGACAGTCGCGGCTGGATCGCGATGAGGACCACCGAAGCGAGGATCAGGATCGGCACGATCCGCTCGAACGCCGACTCCGGGAGGGCGAGCAGCAGCAGGCCGCCGGTCAGGCCGCCGGCGGTCGCCGCGATCCCGAGTCGGATCGCCCTGCCGCGCTGGCCGGCCAGCTCGCGGCGGTAGCCGATCGCACCGCTCAGCGAGCCCGGCACCAGCCCCACGGTGTTCGAGACGTTCGCCACGACCGGCGAATACCCGAAGGCGAGGAGCGTCGGGAACGTGATCAGCGAGCCCGACCCGACGATCGTGTTGATCGTGCCCGCGGCAAGGCCGGCGGCCAGGATCGCGATCGCCTCGAACAGGCTCATCGGCGGGCGGCCGTCGTCATGCGTCCGGCGCAGCGCCGTGTCGGGCTCACCGGCGCAGTCTGAGGCCTCGGCCGGTGCCGGGCAGGGCGCGCCCCGGAGGCGCGCCCCTTCTGACCGGCGTCAGAGACGCCGCAGGCTGATCCGCAGCGGCAGGGCCGGGCCGATTGCGCGGTGCACGATCGTCCAGCGGATCGGGCCGGTGAAGCAGTGGCGCAGGGCCTGGCAGAGGCCGCCCGAGAGATCCCAGTTGCGGCCGGTCACGTACGGCCCGCGGTCGACGACCGGCGCGATCACCGTCCGGCCGCCGTAGCTGAACGCGACGAGCGTTCCGCATGGGAGCGTCCGGTTGGCGACGCCGACGAGGGTGCGCGTGTACATGACCCCGCACGCGGTCCCGTTCGCCCAGGCCGAGCCTCCGCGCTGCGGGAGGCAGTCCTTGACGCGGTTCAGGACGCAGTAGAAGCCGGGTCCGTAGAACGAGACGTTCGACACCTGCCACGAGCCGAGGCCGACGAAGGCCGGCAGGCTGTACGGCTGGCCTTTCACCGCGAAGGCGGCGACGGCGCCCGGCGGCGGGGTCAGGGTCGGGGTCGGCCGCAGCACCGCGGCGGCCACGGACGGACCGGGCGACACGGACACGGTCGGGTCGACCGATCCCGACGGAGACGGATCAGCCGGTTGGCTCGGGCTCGCGGACGGCGACGGGCTCACGCTCGGCGCAGGGGACGCGCTCGGCGCCGGGGACGGGGACGGAGATGCGCTCGGCGCCGGCGCCGGCGACGCGCTCGGCGACGGGGAGGGGGACGGGTCGGACGCTGCGACAGCCGCGATCGACGGCACGCCTGCGCTCGCCAGCACCAGGGCGGCGAGGATCGAGATGGCCAGCGATTCGATGCGACCGACGCGTTTCGGGATGGGACGATGGAAACGGACGAGCAATGGGTAGCTCCCTTCGGGTATCCGCGGATTCGCTGGCCCGGGGAACGTGCCAACCTCGCGAGGCGAGGTGGGGAACCCGGTCGGAACCGGGCAGGCCAGGGGCGCCGCACACCTGTTCGGGGCGACGCCCGGCGACCGGGCAGCGAGCGGTTCAGTTCGACTCCACGTGTTCCCGCGGGCACTGCGGGAATTGCTCCTGCGTCGGGTCGGCGCCGGCCGTCTGGGGAACGGCACTTGCCCGGCAGGCGTCCCCGTGGGGCGGGGACACGACATTGGCAAGCTCACGCCCGCGAAGCCCGGCACGCACGGTGCGACCGGTCGGACCGCCCGTCATGGGGCGACGCGGTGCGAGGTCGGTCGCACCCGCCTGTCGGCAGGCACGTCCGGGGGCGGAGTGTAGCCGCGCATCCGAAATGACGCTCGTGGCGTCCCGGCGTACGGTCCTCACGAGCACGAACGGACGCGCTACCCTGTGCGCGGAGGTGGATCCCATGGCACATCAGGGACGCGCCAAGGTTCAGCCCATCGGGCCGCTGGCGCCGGCCGAGCTGGAGCAGATCGACGCCTACTGGCGGGCGGCGAACTATCTCTCTGTCGGCCAGATCTACCTGCTCGACAACCCGCTCCTTCGCGAGCCGCTCGCACCCCAGCACTGCAAGCCGCGCCTGCTGGGCCACTGGGGCACGACGCCGGGCCTCAACTTCATCTACGCCCACATGAACCGGGTCATCCGGAGCTGGGACCTCGACGCCATCTACGTCATCGGGCCGGGCCATGGCGGCCCCGCGATCGTGGCGAACGCGTACCTCGAGGGGACGTACACGGAGGTCTACCCGAGCATCACCCGCGACGCGGACGGCCTGCGCCAGCTCTTCCGGCAGTTCTCGTTTCCCGGCGGGATCCCCAGCCACGTCGCGCCGGAGACGCCGGGCTCGATCCACGAGGGCGGCGAGCTGGGCTATGCGCTCTCGCACGCATACGGTGCCGCGTTCGACAACCCGGACCTGATCGTCTGTTGCGTCGTCGGCGACGGCGAGGCGGAGACCGGGCCGCTTGCCACCAGCTGGCACTCGAACAAGTTCCTCGACCCTGTGAAGGACGGCGTCGTCCTCCCGATCCTCCACCTCAACGGCTACAAGATCGCCAACCCCACGGTCCTCGCCCGGATCCCGGAGGACGAGCTGCAGGCCCTCATGGAGGGGTACGGGCATCACCCGTACTTCGTCAGCGGCGACGACCCGGTCCTGATGCACCAGCAGATGGCGGCCGCCATGGACGCCGTGGTCACCGAGATCCACGACATCCAGCGCGCGGCCCGCGACGGCGGCGTCACGGAGCGCCCGCGCTGGCCCATGATCGTGTTGCGAAGCCCGAAGGGCTGGACGGGCCCGAAGGAGGTCGACGGACTGCCCTCGGAGGGCTCCTGGCGTGCGCACCAGGTCCCGTTCGGGGAAGTGCGGACGAACCCCGAGCATCTCGCGCTCCTCGAGGGCTGGCTGCGGAGCTACCGGCCGGAGGAGCTCTTCGATGCGGACGGCGTGCTCATGCCGGAGCTGGCCGAGCTGCCGCCGAGAAGCTACCGGCGGATGAGCGCCAACCCGCACGCGAATGGCGGGCTCCTGCTGCGCGACCTCGCGCTGCCCGACTTCCGCGACTACGCCGTGGAGGTGAGCGCGCCAGGCGCCACGAACACCGAGGCGACGCGCGTGCTCGGGACGTTCCTCCGCGACGTCATCGACCGGAACCGCGACACGTTCCGGATCTTCGGTCCCGACGAGACGTCGTCGAACCGGCTCGGAGCCGTCTTCGAGGTGACGGACCGCCAGTTCGACGGCGAGCTCCTGCCCTCGGACGACCACCAGGCCGCGGAGGGCCGGGTCATGGAGGTCCTCTCGGAGCACCAGTGCGAGGGCTGGCTGGAGGGCTACCTCCTGACCGGCCGCCACGGCCTCTTCAACTGCTACGAAGCCTTCATCCACATCATCGATTCGATGTTCAACCAGCATGCCAAGTGGCTGAAGGTGACCAACGGCATCCCGTGGCGGCGACCGATCGCGTCGCTCAACTACGTCCTCAGCTCGCTCGTCTGGCGCCAGGACCACAACGGCTTCAGCCACCAGGACCCGGGCTTCATCGACCACGTGGTCAACAAGAAGTCCGAGGTCATCCGGGTCTACCTGCCGCCCGACGCGAACACGCTCCTGTCGGTGGCCGATCACTGCCTGCGCAGCCGCCAGTACGTGAACGTCATCGTCGCCGGCAAGCAGCCGGCCCCGAACTGGCTCTCGATGGACCAGGCCGTGCTCCATTGCACGCGCGGCATCGGCATCTGGGACTGGGCCAGCAACGACCAGGGCGGCGAGCCCGACGTCGTCATGGCCTGCTGCGGCGACACGCCGACGCTCGAGACGCTCGCAGCCGTCGACATGATCCGCCAGCATCTTCCGGACGTGAAGGTGCGGGTCGTCAACGTCGTGGACCTGATGCGGCTGCAGCCCGCCACCGAGCACCCGCACGGGATGTCGGAGACCGAGTTCGATTCGCTCTTCACCCGCGACAAGCCGGTCGTCTTTGCCTACCACGGCTACCCGTGGCTGATCCACCGCCTGACCTATCGCCGGACGAATCACGTCAACATCCACGTTCGCGGCTACAAGGAAGAGGGCACAACCACCACGCCGTTCGACATGGTCATGCTCAACGACCTCGACCGGTTCCATCTCGTGATGGACGTGATCGACCGCGTGCCGGGACTTGGGCCGCGGGCCGCGCACGTTCGCCAGCTGATGGTCGACCGGCGCCTGCGGGCACGGGCGTACACGCGCCTGGAGGGCGAGGACGCGCCAGAGATCCGGACCTGGGCCTGGCCACACTGAGGCGGTGACCTGAGATGCGGATCCTCGTCGTCAACGCTGGGTCGAGCAGCCTGAAGCTCCGGGTCCTGGACCCGGACGATCGGGTCGTGGGGGCGGAAGATCTGCCCGCCCCGCGCGGGCAGGCGGACATCGTTGCCGTCGCGGGAGCCATCGAGGGATTCGGGGCGGTGGACGCCGTCGGCCACCGGATCGTCCACGGCGGGACCCTGTATGCGCGGCCGGTCCGGATCGACCGCGAGGTGGTCGAACGGCTCCGGACGCTCACCGATCTTGCCCCGCTCCACCAGCCGAAATCGCTGGCCGCGCTCGAGGCAGTCACGGCGACCCTCCCCGACGTTCCCGCGGTCGCCTGCTTCGACACGGCCTTCCACGCCGGGATGCCCGCGGCGGCCTCGACGTACGCGATCCCGCACGAGTGGCGGAAGCGCTGGGACCTTCGCAAGTACGGTTTCCACGGCCTGTCGCACGCGTATGCGTCGCGGCGGGCGGCCGAGCTCATCGGGGGATCCGGGGACGCGCGCCCCCGGATCGTCACCTGCCACCTCGGCGCGGGGGCGTCGCTCGCCGCGGTGCGCGACGGTCGCTCCCTGGACACGACGATGGGCTTCACGCCGCTCGACGGCCTCGTCATGGCCACCCGGTCCGGCAGCATCGATCCGGGTCTCGTCCTGTGGCTGGCGGAGCACGTCCGGATGCCGCCCGCGGAGCTCGCGGCGACGCTCGAGCATCGCTCGGGCCTGCTGGGGCTGGCGGGCACGGCAGACATGCGCGCGATCCTCGCCGCGGCCGGCGCCGGCGAGCCGGACGCCGTGCTCGCGCTCGACGTCTACCACCACCGGTTGCGGGCGGCCGTGGCCGCGATGGCGGCCGCGCTGGGCGGCCTCGACGTCCTCGTGTTCACCGGCGGGGTGGGGGAGAACGCGCCGGCCGTGCGGGAGCGCGCCGCTGGCGACCTCGCCTTCCTCGGCGTCGCGGTCGACGAGGCGCGCAACAGGGCCGCCGGCGAGGATCGCGAGATCGGCGCGCCCGGCGCTGCGGTCCGCACGTTCGTGATCGCCGCTCGCGAGGACCTCGAGATCGCCCACGAGGTCCGGGAGGTGCTCGGGGTCAGCGCGCCGCAAGGCTCCTGAACACGGTTTCCGCGAACTCGAGGATCGCGGCGTTGAAGGCGTCCGGCTGCTCGCTGTTCACCAGGTGCCCCGCGCCTTCGATGACGCGCAGGCGCCCGTCGAAGCAGGCGGCCAGGAAGTCGCGCTCGCCGCGCCGGAAGAGCGGGTCGTCGGCGCCGTTCACGAGGAGAGCCGGCCCCGGGTACTCGGCGAGCCGGGGCAGGAACGAAGTCCGCAGCGCCGTGACCACCGCACGATACCCGCCCTTGAAGAGCCAGCCGTTCGTCGCACGGGGCGCCGGACCGTGCTGCGGCCCGTCGGGATGCACCGGTGCGCCGCGCCCGAGGTATCGCTCGCCGACCCGGTCCACGAGGTAGACGCCCACCGCACGCGGCGCGCGGCGCGCCACCGTCCGCGGCTCCGTGCTGGAGTTACAGAGGACCAGCCCCGCCACCATCTCGGGGTGGGCGGCGGCGAGCTCCATCGCGACGTAGCCGCCCAGCGACTGGCCGATGACGATGGCTCGACCGCCGTTGCGGGCGATCACCGAGCTCGCGATCGTGACCGCCCGCGCCATCCGGAAGGTCATGTCGGCGAGGACGCCGTGTCCGGGCAGGTCCACCGTCACGACGCGGAAGCGATCCGAAAGGCCGGCGACCTGCGGGTCCCACATCGCGCGCGTCACGCGGGTTCCGTGGAGGAAGACGAGGGTCGGCGCGTCCGCCGGCCCGACCGCCTCGAACGCGACCGAGACGTCGAACGGCTCTCCCGCCACCATCGTCGTGGCCGGCTCGGCCACGACGGCAGGCAGCCCTCCGCCGCCTGGGGCGGTCGTCACCATCGCTCCCTCTCCCACGTCAGCGCCGCTCCCGATCGGCGCCGCGTGTCGGCCAGTCTACCGGGCCGGGCCATCCGCGTTCGGGTCGGCAGCGGCCGGGCCGGCGTCGTCGTGGTCCGTGCCGGCGAGCGGGCGCAGCTCAACCGACGGGCGTTCGTCAGCCGCCGGCTCCGCGTCGAAGAACGACCGCGGCAGCCAGCCCAGGAACCCCGCCAGGATCACGGCCGGGACCTGCCCGATCGTCGTGTTGTAGCGGTAGACCTGGTCGTTGTAGAGCTCGCGCCGGTCCGCGATCTGCTGCTCCAGCCGCTCGATCTCGGCCTGCAGCCTGAGCACGTTCTCCTGCGAGCGGATCTGCGGGTAGTTCTCGACGACGGCGAAGAGCGAGCGGACGGCCCGGCTGGTCGCTGCCGAGACGGCGCCCTGCTCGCTGATCGGCGCCTGCGGAGCGTATCGGGCGCGCTGCCTCGCGACCTCGCCGAGGACGGCCTCCTCGAACGCCATCACGTCCCGGACGGCGGCGACGAGCTCCGCGAGCTGGTCGTGGCGCTGCTTGAGCGCGACCTCGACGTTTCCCCAGGCCTTGTCGATTCGCGTGCGCAGGGCGACCACGCTGTTGTAGGTCAGCACGAGCAGGAAGGCGACCACGAGCGCGACGAGCAGGACCGCGAAGAGCGCGGCGCCGGCGAGCGGGCTCACCCGAACGTCCCCTGGAGGGCCAGCGCGAGGACGAGCGCGGCGACGATCGCGAGCAGCGCCCCACCGAGTCCCACGGTGAGCGCGCCCTGGTCGCGTGCCACGGCCTCGCCCGGGCTGCCGAAGCGGACCAGGAGGGGGCGATCGGGCGTCACGGCCATCACGAGCTCACCGGGCGGGATGTCGAAGACGGCCGCCGCGGCCGCCTCGGCGCCGGTCGGCGCGATCGGCATCGGGCGTGCCTCGGGATCCAGCTCCGGGGCGCGCGTCGGCCGTCCGACCCCGAAGCCCGGGATTGCCGCGTTTCCCCACGCGTCTTCCGGGGAGTCAGCCAGGATTCCCGCCTCGCGGGCCTCGGCCAGGCTTCGAGCCACCTCCGGGTCGTCGAGCGCACGGGCGGGATCGTCGCGGTCGGCCGTCGCCGGATCCTCGATGTCGCCGAACGGGACTGCGCTGCCCACGATCGTCACGACGTCACCCGGCGCGAGGCGCCGCTCGTCATAGTGCCGCCGCGCGCCGAGGTCGGCCGTGCCCAGAACGTTCACGCCGCCCAGGATGCCCCGCGGCTCGTCGTCCGCCGGGCTCCCGTCGGGACGATGGACCGTCAGGAGCGCCGCGATCGCGGCGTCGCGGTCGAGCGGGGCGGTGGTCATCCCGGAACCATAGTTCCGGTTCAGGCCTGGCGGGTCGTCGCCGGCCCAGTCCGTCTGCTCGTCGAAGCAGGTGGGCGCGTCCCAGCGTGCGCCTCGAGGGAAGACGCGCAGCGTGCCCGTGCCGTCGCGCAGCAGGAACCCGACGGCGCGCTCGTCGTCCAGCGTCGTGGTCCGCTCCTTGCCGCGATCCTCCACGATCCTGGCGTGGTAATAGACGCACGGCACGCTCTGGAGCGCCGAGACGAGCGTCACGGGGCCCGGGGCGATCGTCCCGACCAGGCGAACCTCGCCCGCGGCCAGCGACTCGATCCGGCTGGTGCTGGTCCCGCGCACGGCCTCGCCCGCCCGGAACGCCGCCATCCCCCGGACGAGCAGGAACAGCCCGCCGACGATGCCGGCGCCGGCTGCCGCGATGACGAGCGTCGGCGCGTCGGTCACCCGGAGCGGGGTCGGAACGCGGCGATCAGGACGACGACCCCGAACGCGATGAGGACGACCGGCCAGACGACCGACCAGTCGATGTCGAAGGTGTTCCGCAGGAGAAAGAACGCCCCGAGGCCCACCAGGAAGATCCCGCCGATGATCGCGGGGACCGGATCGTCGCGTCGCTCGGCGCGGCGGGCGGCCCGCTCGGCACGCCGCGTGGCACGTGCCGCGCTGCGCTGCTCGCGCCAGCTCCGGTTGTCCCAGCCGCCCGAGTAGCCGGGCGCGATCCAGCCCGGAACCGCGGCCGGGTCCGCCGGCATGGGAGCGGCCTGTGACGGGCCGGCCGCACCTGGGGCGTCCCCGCCAGGCGAAGCGGCCTGCGCATTGGGCCCCGTCGGCGCGGCGGGCTCCCCGGTGCCCGGCCAGGTGGGGCCGGTGGGCTGCGGGACGACGGGCCGCACGCCGGCCCAGGACGGCTCTTCGGGGATCACGACGACCATGATCACGTAGAGCACGAGCAGCGGGAAGATGCCGGTCACCAGGGCCAGGATCGCATAGCCGATCCGGACGAGCGCCGGGTCAAGGTCGAGTCGATCAGCGAGGCCCGCGCAGACGCCGCCGAGGACGCGGTCGTCGACGGAGCGGTACAGACGGTCGTTCACCGGCATCCCTCCGAAGGATTGAGCGTGAAGCTGGCAGCCGCGCCCTCCAGGGCGAGGTCGACGACATGTGCTGCGGAGCCGATCCCGGGGGACTCCCACGTCGTGCCGGACTTGACGAGCCCGGCGGCGGCGAAGTTGTCGCCCGTCAGCGTGGAGGTGCTCCGCAACCGGAGCCCCGTGCCCGGGTCGGCGCACAGCGC
>JADGQH010000199.1 GCA_017881985.1 Chloroflexota bacterium
AGCTCCGCTCCTCGACGCATCGGTGAGCGGTGATGGGCGCTTCCTCTACGTCGTCGACGTCGGAGCCGGCGCGATCGATTCGTTCCGGATCGGCTCGGGCGGCAGCCTGACCTCGACCGGAAGCACCACCGGCCTGCCTGCCGGCTCGGGCGGCCTGGCGGCTTCGTAGCCGACCCGACGCACTTCGGCTCGGAAGCGGCGGCGCCGGCCGCCGCTTCCGGCTGTCGGTGCCCGGTTGCGAGCCCCACTGTCTGACATAGGATGGCCCCGTGACGACTGGCCCGGCACCCATCCTCGTCGTCGACGACGATCCGAAGATCGTCCGCCTCGTGCGGACGTACCTCGAACGCGAGGGATTCCGGGTGGTCGAGGCAGCCGACGGGCGGAGCGCGCTCGCAGCCATTGCCCTGGAGGCGCCGTCCCTGGTCGTGCTCGATCTCATGCTGCCCGAGATCGATGGCCTGGCGGTGATCCGGGCGGTCCGCCGCACCGACCCGACCCCCATCCTGGTGCTCTCCGCTCGGGGCACGACCGCCGACCGCATTGCCGGGCTCACCGAGGGCGCCGACGACTACCTGCCAAAGCCATTCTCGCCCGCCGAGCTCGTGCTCCGGGTCCGGCGGATTCTCGAGCGCACGGGGCGGGCGGGGTCGGAAACCGGGTCGGGTCCGCCTTCGGCCCCGCTGCGGCTGGGTGACCTCGTCGTCGACCCCGCTCGCCACGAGGTCACGGTCGCCGGGCGGCCGGTGGCGCTGACAGCCGTCGAGTTCCGCCTCCTCACAGCAGTGCTCGCTGCCGGCGGCCGGGTCCTCACCCGCGACCAGCTGCTCGACGCGGTCTACGGACATGGGGAGGCGGAGGTCCTGGACCGCACGATCGACGTGCACGTGCGGCGGCTCCGCCAGAAGCTGGGCGATGATCCCAACCGCCCCCGCTATGTCGCGACGGTGCGCGGCGTCGGTTACCGGGCGGCGCCAACCGCGACCGAACGGTGAGCCGACGGATAGGCGGCGGGGTCGCGCTGCGCATCGCAGCGGCGGCGATCTTTGTCGCCGGGGTTGCCCTGCTCATCCTCGCCGCCGGCGTGATCGTGGTCGGATCACAGGCGTTCGCAAACCTGATGGCGAGCCACGGCATCAGCACGGCATCGAGCGACGCGATGTTCCAGAGCTCCGTGGTCCAGGTGGTCCTGGTTGCCGCGTCCGTCGCGGTGGTGGCCGCGATCGCGCTCGCCGCGGTGATCGCCGCCCGCCTGGTCCTGCCCCTGCGGGAGATCGGGGCGGCGGCGCGCAGGATCGCCGAGGGCCGCTACGAGTCGCGCATCGATCGGCGAGGACCCGAGGAGATCGTGAGCCTGGCCGACTCGTTCAACCAGATGGCGGCCTCGCTCGAGGAGCAGGAGCGCATGCGCCGCGAGTTCATCGCGAACGCGGCCCACGAGCTCCGGACCCCGCTGACCAACCTCAAGGGCTATCTCGAGGCCCTGCGTGACGGGGTCATCCCGCCTGATCGGGCGACGTTCGAGTCGCTCTGGGAGGAGACGGAGCGCCTCGTCCGCCTCTCCCGCGGGCTCGACACCCTGGCGGACGGGGACGCTGCAGGGCCGCCGGCGCCGGTCGACGTGGACCTCGCGATCGCCATCCGCTCCGCTGTCGAGCTCATCCAGCCAGCGGCTCGCGCCTCCGGGCTCGAGATCACCCTTGCGGTGCCCGCGCGGCTGCCGGCCCACGGCAACCCCGACCAGCTCGCGCAGGTCCTGGGCAACCTGCTCCAGAACGCGGTGCGATACAGCACGCCCGGAGGGCAGGTTGGCATCCGGGCGGAGCGGCGGCCGGCCGACATCCTGGTGTCGGTCACGACCAGTGGGGACGGCATCCCTGCCGACGCCCTGCCGCATGTCTTCGAGCGGTTCTACCGAGTCGAGAAGTCGCGGGACCGGGAACGCGGTGGCGCCGGCATCGGCCTGTCAATCGTGAAGCAGCTCGTGGAAGGTCACGGCGGCAAGGTCGGGGCGGAGTCAGTCGGCGGCGTGACGCGCGTCTGGTTCAGCCTTCCTGGGTAGGGATCCCCTGCGGAACGCAGCCTCGGGCGTCTCGACTGTCAGGGCGGCCTCGCCGTCTGCGGACCTGAACTCGCAGTCGCCCGGACGGAGGAGGCACATCCGTCGGTCGCGGTCGTAGCCTGGGCAGTCCTCTGTCATGAGGCATTCGTCGATCATGGCTGAACGATCCCCTCGAACCCCCAACAGGGTCGAGAGCCGAATGGCACGACCATCGAACGCCCCGTGTGCTTCCCTTCGCGCCCGCGGCACGGCCCCCGACCCGTCATCGATCTGCCTCGTGTCGACCGGCGGCCGACCGGGGCATACACGGCGCCGGGGGCCGTGCGAAAGGAGGATGGCTCCTATTCGGTCCGTGGCTCCAGGATGACGACCTGGGTCTGCCGCGATCGCCGGGCGGCGTACGCATCCAGCCGCTCGTTGTGGACGGCCCAGCTGGCCCACAGGCGGGGCCGCTCGTCCTCGCTCGCGGCCCGTCCGCGGACGGGTCGCGACCCGTCGACGAGATCGACCGTGGCATCCGGGTGCGCCAGGAGGTTGAGCCACCACGCGGGTTCGGCATCGGCCCAGCCGTTCATGGCCTTGGTGACGAGGTTGGGACCGTCCTCGATGTAGCCAAGGATGGCAATCCGCTCCTCGCCCGTCCGACGCCCGACGGTCCGCAGGCGGAGCATGCCCCAGCGCTCGGCGGTCGGGCATCGCAGGCCGCGCCGCCCGCCCGTGATCGAGTAGATGGCCCGGTGGCCCGCCCACGCGATGCGGACGAACCAGCGCGGCGGGAGGGGCGCGGGCCGCGTCTGCAGCGTCACAGCGTCTGCGCTCCCGCCAGCGAGGTCACACCGGCTGGCACTGAGGCGTTGGCCGGTGCTGAGGAGACCGCCCGTGGATTGAACCCCTTGGCGATCAGCCAGCCCGCCAGGACCATCTCCTGCACGGCGATGGGAAGGGCGAGGACGATCTGGGCTAGCGAGAGGGGCTCGACGAGACCGAGCATGACAAGGAGGCCGGACACCATGAGCGACGTGACGGCAACAAGACCCCAGGCCGACAGCCATCGGGGGACGAGGCGCGATCGATAGAACACCCAGTAATACATGAAGCCCCCGAGGCCAAAGGTCAGCACCGCCACCTGGCCGAGCGCATCACGGGTCGCCATCACGAGCGCGGCCGTGCTCTCGCGGATCGATGGAGCCGACGTTCCAGCGTTCGCGGATTCGCGGCTCACAGTCACCAGCACCAGCAGGCAGACAACGATGCCGAGATAGAACGCCCCCTCGATGAGCCTGAAGGCAACGGACCCAATCGCCAAGCCTTCGTCGTGCTTTCTCAGGACCGGGTACAGCGCGATGGCGATCCCGGAAGCCGCGACAGCCCCAATCAACAGGAAGAGCGCCCCCATCAGGACCCGGCCTTCGTTGGCCGAGATCCTGGTGAGGTAGTCGGGGGCGCCCAGAATCGGTTGCACCAACACCAGGCGCGAGATCAGGTCCGCACCCGTCGCAATGATGAACAGCACTCCTGCGACGACGGCGATCCTTCGATTCGTATTCACCTTCGCTCCTGTTCCTGGGGCAGGCCCACTGGCTCGGGTCCTGCGTCGTGCCCGCCACGCTAGGGCCCAGGGGGAGGACCGACATCGATGGGATTCGTGAGCTGGTAGCTAGTTGACCCGCCATCGGGGGGCCCGCCAGGAGTACCTTGCTGTCAGCATGGCCAGGCCCACCCGCCGCCCGGGCAACCTCCCGGCTGAGGCGACCAGCTTCATCGGCCGGCGCCGTGAGCTTGCCGAGCTCAGGAAGAAGCTCACCACGGCCCGCCTGGTCAGCCTCGTCGGCCCGGGCGGTGTCGGCAAGACCCGCCTTGCGATCCGGATGGCGACCAGTCTCAGGCGCAGCTTTCGGGATGGCGCATGGTTGGTGGAGCTCGCCGAGGTCCGGGATTCCGCGCTGGTCGGCAACGCAACGCTGGCGGCCCTGGACCTGCGCGACCAGGCCGCGACCGAACCACGTGCCCTCCTGCTCTCCTATCTGCAGGACAAGGAGCTGTTGCTCGTGGTCGACAATTGCGAGCACCTGCTCGAAGCGGCCGCGCTGCTCGTGACCGACGTCCTCAAGGCCGCGCCCGGCGTGCGGGTGATCGCCACCAGCCGCGAGCCGCTGTCGATTCCGGGCGAGCACGTCCTCCCGATCCCTCCGCTCGAGCTGCCTCGGGCGCAGTCCGATGAACCTCTCGAACAGCTGCGCCAGAACGAGTCGGTCGAGCTCTTCACCGAGCGAGCTTCGGCAGCATCGGGCAGGTTCGAGCTGACGGCCGCCAACCAGGGGGCCGTCCTGGATCTGTGCCGCCGGCTCGACGGTCTGCCCCTCGCGATCGAGCTCGCCGCGGTCAGGACGCGGGTCCTCTCCGTTGAGCAGATCCTCGATCGCCTGGCCGACAGGTTCGGCCTGCTCACGGGCGGAAGTCGCGCGGCTCTCCCGCGTCACCAGACGCTCCGGACCACCATCGAGTGGAGCCACGACCTGCTGGGGCCGGGCGAGCGGACGCTCCTGCGGCGCCTGTGCGTGTTCGCGGGCAGGTTCACGCTGGAGGACGTCGAGTTGGTGTGCACGTCCGGCGAGGTGCCGGCAGCCCGCGCCCTGGACGTGCTGTCATCGCTGGTCGACAAGTCGCTGGTGATGAAGGAGGACACACGGGGTCCCGCCTGCTATCGGCTGCACGAGACCATGCGCGAATTCGCCGGCCTCAAGCTCCAGGAGGCGGGCGAGGAGGAGGTCGTCGAGCTGCGATGCGTCGACTACTACGTCTCGAGGTGTCGGCGATCTGAGGAGGCAGCTCAGGATCGGCTGGTCGAGTGGCTCGAATGGATGGACCTGGAGATCGACAACCTCCGGGGTGTCCTCCGGCGATGCCTGGTTCACGCGGACATCTCACGCGGAATGGATCTTGCTGCCTCCATGCGCGGGTATTGGGCCACGCGTGCGACCACCGAAGGCTTGCGATGGCTGGATGAGCTCCTCGCGACCGGACTCGGCGATCCGGAGCCGCGGGCTCGGGCTCAGCACCTGCGTGGGCTCCTGGCCGTGCTTCTGGTTGATCCGACCGCTGCCAGGCCGGCTCTCGAACGGGCGGCGGCGGCGGATCGAGCGGCCGGTCGCCTCCGCCCGCTGGCGGCATCGCTCTCCATGGGCTCGATCGCCGCGAACATGGCGGGTGATCGGGCATCCGCCAGGCGCCTGATCGACGAGGCCCAGGCCGTGACGGCCGGCCTCGATGACGTCCAGGCAACGCTCGCGCTTCTGCAGGCTCGATCGCTCGATGGCTTCTTCGCGGGCGACCTCGAGGCGGCGGCGGCGGCGTCATCGGAAGGCATGCGTCTCAGCCGAGAGATTGGGGACCTCTACACGCTCAAGGTCTGGCTGCTGAACCTGGGCACGGCCGCCCTGATCGCCGGCGACCTTGCAGCGTCGAAACCACTGTTCGCGGAGGCGCTGCGGATCGCTCACCAGATCGATGACCGGGTGCAGCAGGCCTACCTGCTGGACGCATTGGGCTGCCATGCCGCCAGATCCGGGCAGGCTCGGCTTGCGGCGCAACTGCTCGGAGCCGCGGGCACCATCCGCTCCGGGGTCGGCGCACGCGTCATGCCGTTCCTCGCCCCCCTGGTGGGCCAGGCCGAAGCGTCGGCGATCGCAGCCCATGGCGCTGCCAGGTTCGAGGCCGAATTCAGAGCCGGCAGCCGCTTGAGCCGGGACGCCGCGGTGCGACTCGCGCTCGGTGAACCCGGCCACGCTGCCGCCGCGCCTTCGGACACGGCCGGCGCCGGGTTGCTCGCGAAGCGAGAGGCAGAGGTCGCCCGGCTGGTCGCCGACGGCCTGAGCAACAAGGAGATCGGCGCACGCCTCTTCATCTCCGAGCACACCGTCGACAGCCACGTCCGCAGCATCCTGAACAAGCTCGGATGCAACTCGCGTGCCCAGGTCGCCGCCTGGATGGCGTCGCCGAGCGAGTAGCGGACGCCGAAGGCGAGCCGGTCGAAACAGGCCCTCCGCGGGCGAACTCGGCCATCGTGAGCAGGAAGTCACGAACGGCAGGGACTCCGGCGC
>JADGQH010000200.1 GCA_017881985.1 Chloroflexota bacterium
TCGACGGGAGGGCTTTGACGAGGTCGTCGTCCGTGTCGGGCCTGGCCGCGGCCGGAAGGTCCGGTTCACCGGGATCTTCCTCGGGGAGTGGGTCAACACGAGCTACAGCCGCGTGGAAACCTTCCGCGTCTACCGCGGCCGTACCGGCAAGTTCGTGGTCCACGTCGAACGGAGCCCCGACTACTCGATGCTCAACGCCGAGGGCAAGCCGGCCGGGTGGCGAGGTTACCTCGGCATCGGGGCCATCAGCTACGGGACAACGCCCGCCGAGTCGACGCTCGAGGTCGTCGATTCGCTCGACGAGCTCCGCACGCGGATCCCGCCGCAGCTCTACGACAGCGTGGCCACCTCCGCCCGGCAGCCGGCCGTCGAGGACCTCGAGATCTGATCCTCGTCGTCGCGCCGGCCGTCCAGGACCTGCGGCATGAGCGCCACGGCGGCGCCGCCCGCGATCCACGCGGCAGGCCTGCGTAAGTCGTACGGCACCCAGGTCGTCCTCGACGGCATCGACCTCGATGTCCCCGAGGGCACCGTCTACGCGCTCCTCGGGCCGAACGGCGCCGGCAAGACGACGACGGTTCACATCCTGTCAACGCTCATCGCCGCCGACGGCGGCCGCGTGGAGGTCGCGGGCCATGATGTCGACCGGGATCCGGACGGCGTCCGCGCCGCGATCGGCGTCACGGGCCAATTCTCGGCCGTCGACAGGTTCCTGACCGGCGAGGAGAACCTGGTCCTGATGGCCGACCTGCGGCATCTCGGCAGGGCCGAGGGCCGGCGGCGGGCCGCGGAGCTCCTTGCCCGCTTCGACCTCGTCGAGGCCGCGCGGAATCCGGTCTCGACCTGGTCCGGAGGGATGCAGCGCCGGCTCGACCTCGCGATGACGCTCGTCGGTGATCCCCGGATCATCTTCCTCGACGAGCCGACCGCGGGGCTCGATCCCCGCAGCCGCCGCACCATGTGGCAAGTGGTCCGCGATCTCGTGAACGACGGGGTCACCATCTTCCTGACCACGCAATACCTCGAGGAGGCGGATCGACTCGCCGGTCGGATCGCGGTCCTCGACCACGGCCGGCTGGTGGCCGAGGGCACCCCGGCAGAGCTCAAGCGCCTGGTCCCCGGCGGCCACGTCAGGCTCGAGTTCGCCGACAACGGCGAGATGGAGAAGGCCGCGCGGCTCTTCCCCGGCGCGTCCCGCGATGACGAATCGCTCGCCCTGCTGGTCCCCAGCGACGGCGGCGTCGGCGCGCTGCGGTCGCTGCTCGACCAGCTCGAGCATGCGTCAATCGACGTCGACGGGCTGTCGGTGCGCACACCGGACCTCGACGATGTGTTCCTGTCGCTCACGGGTCACGCCGACACCGAGAAAGGAGCCGCGTGATGACCGCCAACGCCCACGTCCTGTCCGACTCCGCGACGATGCTGCGGCGGAATCTCCGCCACATGCAACGCTACCCATCGCTGACGCTGTTCATGATCGGCATCCCGGTCGTGCTCCTGCTTCTCTTCGTCTTCGTCTTCGGCGGCACCCTCGGCGCTGGGCTGGGCGGCGTGTCCGGAGGTCGAGACCGGTACCTGGCATACCTGGTCCCCGGGATCCTGCTGTTGACCGTGGCAACCGCCGCCCAGGGAACCGCGATCTCGGTTGCCATGGACATGACCGAGGGCATCGTTGCTCGCTTTCGCACCATGGCCATCTCCCGCGCCTCGGTTCTCACGGGCCACGTCGTCGGCAGCGTGATCCAGACCGCCCTGGCTCTCGTCGTTGTCATGGGAGTGGCCCTGCTCATCGGTTTCCGCCCCACCACCGGTCCATTGGCGTGGGTCGCCGCAGCAGGCTTGCTCGCGCTCACGTCGCTGGCGCTCACCTGGCTCTCGGTCGCGCTCGGCATGTCGACACGGAGCGTCGAGACCGCCAGCAACCTCCCGATGTTCCTGATGCTCCTTCTCTTCCTGGGCAGCGGGTTCGTGCCCACCCAGACGATGCCGGACGGCCTTCGCTGGTTTGCCGAGAACCAGCCCTTCACTCCGATCATCGAGACGCTGCGTGGCCTGCTGCTCGGGACTCCGATCGGGGACAGCGGCGTGATCGCCGTGGCCTGGTGCGGGGCAATCTCGCTCGTCGGCTTCCTGTGGGCGAGGAGGCTCTACGAACGCGAGCCCGCCCATCGATAGTCCTCGGCGAGCCGGCCGGAGACGACCGTCACCCTCCGTTCAGCGGAGGTCGACAGCGAAGAGCCGGTGGGAGCCTTCGAGGCCCTTCAGCTCCACCTCGCGACTTTCGAGGAACGCGATGCCCGGACCTGCGACGAGCTCCCGGACGAGGTTGGAGACGAGCACCTCGCCCCCGAGCGCGTGGCTCGCGACGCGCGCCGCGTAGTGCACGGTGGTGCCGAAGAAGTGGTCCGCCTCGCGCAACGCGTCGCCGGTGTGGACGCCGACCCTGACGCGGATCGGCGGCGAAGCGTCGGCGAATGCAGCGTCGATGCCGTGCTGGATCGCCCGCGCGCAGGCGACCGCCCGGCGTGCGCTCGAGAAGGCGAGCATCGATCCGTCGCCCTGGGTCTCGACGACCGTGCCGCCATGTGCCGCGGTGGCGTCCACGATCACGGCGTTGTGCCGTCGGAGGAGGTCGAGCCAGGCACGGTCGCCGAGCCGTGAGATCAGGACGGTCGAATCCACGATGTCGGTGAAGACGATCGTCACCGTGCCGTCTGCGGCGAGCGTGCTCGAGAGATCGGGTTGTTCGCGCTGAATCGTGCCCTCGAGCTCTGCGAGGCTGCGGGTCAACGTCATCCCGAGGTCCTCGTTCGCCATCGGGAGCGACCAGTGGATCTGCACCGCCTTCCACTCGCCGTGCTCGAGGTGGAAGACGTAGGTCGCCCGCGCGTCGAAGGTCTGCTCCGCCCAGGTGAGGCTGAACTTCACGCTCGCCCACCCGACGGTGCCCTCTTCCCAAGCCTCGATCTCGTCCCAGGCAACCGGGAAGCCACCCAGCTCCTCGATCTGACGTCCCCAGATGAGGCGTGCCTCCTGGCCGCGCCACCACTCGGCAAGATCCGTGCCGATCGTCAGCGCCCCAGGAAGCTCCGATAGCCGCCCGAGAGCGGCCTGCGAGTCGCTTTTCGAGATCGCGATCATCCACCGGTGGACGACGCGGCGAATCTCCTCGGATGGCTCCATGCGGAGGAGTGTCCTCGAACGACGGACCGTCCGCAATGTCCTGCCGGGGAGTATCCGCTGTCGGGTTCTACGTCGTGGGCCGCCGTCCCGGCTCCCGATCCCGGTCCGACTTGCCCGCCGCGAGATGCAAGGCCGTCGAGCCAGCGCCTGGGTAGCCAGCCTCCGTTTCCCGCCGGGTTGATCTCGAGCCAGGTACCCGGTCACGTGCCCCGGAGCGATCAAAGGCCCAGCGGGATCCAGCGAACCACGTGCTCCGATCCCTGGGCGTCGAACGCCATGACGCTGACCCGAACCAGGTGCACATGCGCCAGCTCGGGGCTGGCCTGGGCAAGGAGCTGGGCGGCGCGGCGCAGGCCGGCGGACAGGCCGGCCGGGAGCTGCGCCGCGGGCGGCATGCCGTGCATGATCCACTCGGCCGTGTCGCCGCTTGCCCCCCGCATGACGTCGAGGAGCTGCGTGACCATGGTCCGATAGTCGAGCTCGCCGGCGGCCCGGGACGTGAAGTCCGCTGCGCTGAGCTGGCCGGCGACCCAGTTGATCACCTTGGCGTCCGCGCGCAGCGCGTCGACGTCGATCTGTGGGCCGCGATCACGTTCCGGCCCACCCGAGTCGAGGTGAAACAGCGTACCGATCGAGATCGGCTGCCAGAGGAGGTCGACGCCGCCGCCTCCACCCACCCGAACCTGGGACGGGTCCGGCGAGGCGCCGTGGCCGGCGGCGCTGAGCGTGGAGGACACCGTCATCGAGAACGTGGCGGTGATGTGGACCTCGGCCTGCGCCTGGACGGAGGCGCTGACGCCTCCCGGGCCGGCTTGCACCTGGGGGCTGACCGAGATCTCGACGAGGTCGTTGCCATGAGACTGGATGTGGGCGTTGAGGGCCGCGATGGCGGCCTGGATGACGGGCTGGGGCGCATTGCCCGGCGTGACCTGGATGCTGATGCCGGGTTCGTGCAGGATGTCCAGCACGCGCCCGGACCGTGCGTTGAAGTTGTGGGCGACCACGGCGAGCGTGACGGTGTTCCCGTCCGACGAAAGCTGAGCCTCGGGACTCACGGAGCTCTCGTCGCCGCCACCGAGCTGGACGCCCTGGGTCCTGGGCGGCGCGGCCATCGTGCCTGAGCCACCCGGGACGGTCGGCCCGGTCGGGTCCGGAGCGGCACCGGTCGTCCCAGCGGCGTCGGCGACGGGCCCGCCGGTTGCGGGCGTTGCCGGCCCGGGAGGCTGATCGTCTCGCTGGACGACCAGCGGTGAGCGCCCAACGGCAGTCGATCCAGCCCGCGGGCCGGACGTGACCGTGTCGACAACGGCGTGGTTTCCGGCCGCACGCTGGAGCGCCATGACGCGGGCAGGCTGCACCCGGAGCCCGGTCGCGACGGCGCGGCTCAGCAGAGCCGGGTCCACCACTGCCTCGGCGGGGCGTGCCGCCTTCCGAGGCGCCGCTCCCTGCTCCCACTTGCTGTCGTCTATGCCTTTGCGGTTCACAAGGCGCATGCGGACGTCCTCTTCGTTGAATCGTCACTCTCGGGCGGCGACAGCGACGCCGGCAACGGCGGATCGGGCAGCCGGACGGGCGACTGCCTGCCCGATCGGGCACTCCGATCCGTTGGGCCCAGGTGGTGGATACGCACAACATGACCCGATCCGCTGTCGCCCATTCCGCGGTCGTCTATCGGGTGAGCAGGTAGGGCGTGTCGTCCAGCCGTTCGGCGCCGGTCGCCGTCACGAGGAAGCCGTCCTCCACCCGCAGACCTCCCCAGGGTGCGTTGAAGACGGGGATGTCGACCGAGACCACCATGTCCTCCTCGAGCGTGGCCGTGCTGCTGGGGCCGAAGATCGGCGGCTCGAACTCGATGAGGCCCACGCTATGGATGCCCGAGTAGAGGAAGTTCCGCCCGAGACCCGCCGCCTCCATGACCCGGCGCCCCGCCGCCTCGACCTCGCGGCCCTCGATCCCCGGCCGGATGAGGGCGGCGCACGCGTCCTGGGCTCGCCGCGCGGCGTCGAGCGCCGCTCGCACCTCGTGGCCGGGCTCGCCCACGAGCACGGGCCGCCCGATGGCGCCGTGGTAGCCCTGGTATCGCGGCGCCACTGTGAGCACCACCAGGTCGTCGCGCCCGACCTGGCGGAACGTGGCCCGCGCGAGGATCGGCCGGGCGTTCGGTCCCGACGCCACGATGGTGTCAATCCCCGTCCCCTCGGCGCCCGCCCGGCGCATCGCCGCCTCGGCCTCCGCCGCGACGGCGCTCTCGGTGGCACCCGGGTGGATCGCGGCCACGGCTGCGTCGATCCCGGCCTCGGCGAGTCGGTAGGCGTGCCGGATCACGGCGATCTCGGCGGCCGACTTGCGGGCTCGGAGGCCGCAGATCGCGTGCTCGACATCGACCCATTCGGCGTCGGGCAGCGCCGCCCGCAGGGCAGCCGACGTGGCGAGGTCCAGGAGGCCCATGCCGGCAATGCCGAGCCTGCGAACCGGGCGCGCGGTGCCGATCAGCCCGGCGACCACGTCAGCCAGGGTCTCGATGCGACTGAACGGGTAGTCCTCGTCCGGGTGCGTGAGCTCGCGCAGAACCCGCACGTCCGGAACCCGGCCAACGCGCAGCGCGTACTGGTCGCTCTCGGGCCCGCACGCGACCACGGGATCGCCCGCGAGCGGCACGAGAACGGCCATCGGCTCGAAGTGGACCGGGATGTCGGCCAGCCAGCGGACGTGCGCCGGGCCGAACACGGCGCGGTCGTTGCCGTAGGCGACGATCAGGTCGAGCCCTTCGGCCTCCATCAGCGACTGGACGCGCCGCCACCGACGCGGGTATTCCTCGGGCGGGATGGTCGGTCTGGCGACGTCCATGCTGGCCTCCCCGTGGTGTGCCCGGTGCCGGCGGCGATCGTAGCAGCGGCGCTCGTGGCCGGCCCGCCCAGGTGTGGCACAGGACGCCTCGATGAAGGACACTT
>JADGQH010000201.1 GCA_017881985.1 Chloroflexota bacterium
CGCGCGTCCGCCCTCGGCTCCCACGAGCAGGCACTCGTCTTCCTCGAGCAGGCCCTGGAGGTGACGACCGATCCCGCCGACCGTGCGGACCTGCACGCGCGGGCGGCAGGGGCTGCCCAGCAGGGACTCGATTCGGACGTCGTCCTGCGCCATGCGGAGGCGGTCGTCCTGGAGCGCCGCCGGGCCGGAGATCGTCCGGCGATCGCCGCCGCCGAGGCGGCCTTCGCCCAGGCGGTCAACAACTCCCTCAGCGATCCGGCCCGCGCCGTCGAGATGCTCCTCCGGACCTGGGACGAGTTCTCCGACCTTGAGGAGACCCCCGCCGGCGTCGCGATCATGGCATCCCTCGGGCGCGCTTACCGCGGCCTCGACAGCTCGCCGGACGCGCTCGCATGGATCGACCGATACCTGCCGATTTCGGAGCGCCTGGACCTGCTCGACGAGACGGCCCGCGGGATCATGGGACGTGGCTCGGCACTCCTCACGGGCGGCCGACCGCGTGAGGGCGTGGTCCTCCTGCGCGGCGCCCACCAGATGGCCATGACCCACGACCTCGAGGTCGAGATGGGCGCGCGCGTCCTCCTCGCGTTCTACGAGCAGTGGGGCGAGCCGGCGGCGGGCCTGGCCCTCGGTCGCGAGGGCATGGAGATCGCGCGACGGAAGGGCTCGCGCTCGTACGGCTTCCTGATGGTCGGGAACGCCGTGATCGTCGCGTTCCGGGTGGGCGAGTGGGACTGGGCGGCCGCGACCCTCGACGAGTGGCTCGCGATCGAGGCGCGGAGGAGCAACTGGACCGAGCTGTACGTCGACCGCGCGATCCTCCGGTCGCTTCGCGGTGAGGATGCGACCGCCGACATCGAGGCCGCCGCCGCCCTGCGCGGCCCGATCACCGATCCGCAGTACGAGTCCTACGAACGCCTGGCGCGCGCCTGGATGGCGTTCGCGGCGGGGGACCTGGCCGGCGCGAGGGCGGAGGCCGAGCGCGCCGCGGCGGTCACCAGCTACTTCGCGCCGCTCGGCCTGCCGCTCGCCGCCCGCGCGGCTCTCTGGGCCGGGGACGTCGCCGACGCCCGCCGGCTCGTCGGCGAGCTCCGGACGACCCCGTTCTGGGGCCTCGCCCTCGACGCGGATCGCGCCGCGATGGAAGCCGGGGTCGCCGCGCTCGATGGGCGCGGCGGCGAGGCGCTGGCAGGCTATCGCGAGGCCCTCCGCGCCTATCGCCAGCTCGGGCTCGCGTTCGAGGAGGCCGCCGCGGCCGTTGACATGGCAAACCTGCTGCCGTCGCCGGAGCGGGACGCGCCCGATGTGGTGGCCGCCGTCGCCGCTGCGCGCGAGACGCTCGAACGACTCGGGGCTAGGCCCTTCCTGGCGCGCCTCGAGTCGGCCGTCCGCGGCGGCGCCGTGCCGGCCTCCGGATCCGCGGCGACCCCGTCCGCCGCGGCTCCGCTCAGAACATCCGCCGCAGCCCCGGAACCCGCTTGAGGACGAGGGCACTCACCGCGAGCGACCCGACGAGCGTCGCGATCACGAGGATCGCGAGCTTGGCGACGGCCGGGATGCCGACCCCCACGAGAACGTACGCCAGCGGGTAGAGCACGAGCGGGTGGACGTAGTAGATGCCGAACGAGTTGGCGGCGAGCGTCCGCCAGGCCAGCCCGGCTCCGTCGATCCAGCGCCTGAAGAGGGCGACGCCGGCGATCAGCCCGGTCAGGCAGAAGGTGCTGAACAGGGCCGACTCGACGGCTTGGGAGGGCAGGGACATGTCCGGGCCGGCCATCCGATAGGCCACGTAGACAAGGCCGGCGATGACGCACCCGGCGCCCCACGGCGCCAGCCTGGGCCGGAAGCCCGCCTCGGTGAACCAGCCGTGCCGCTCCGCATAGATCCCGAGGATGAAATAGCCGACGTAGAACGCGATCCGAGCCGGCTGCACCACGAACAGGTACGAGAGCGACCGCCAGCCGTCCAGGCCCAGGTTCGGTGAGTAGAGAATCGACCCGCCCGCCGTCAGCACGATGAACCAGAAGAACAGGCGGGCCCGCGGCTGCTCGACGCGCGGCTGCCCAGCCTGGAGGACCGCCCGTGCCGGGAGGACGTACGCGTAGACGAGGACGAGAAACGCGACGAACAGGACGCCCAGGAACCAGTACACCGACTGCTGGAACATCGGCCCCCAGAAGTCGGAGGTCCAGAACTGCAGGTAGCCCGTGGGTACGCCTCGCGAGACGTAGTTCATGTACGTCGCGAGTGGGGCGAGCAGCACGACCCCGAGGATCCACGGGATTGCGAGCCGCACGACCTTCTCGCGAATGAACCCCTGGGGCCCGCGGCGCTGGAGCGAGCGGACCGCGAAATACCCGGCCACGAAGAACAGGACCTGCATGATCGGGACGTCGAGGGCCAGGACGAGCCAGGTGAAGACGACGCTGCGGTCGGGGTCGATGACGTACCACCACGACGGCGGGTCGGCCATGTAGGTGATCGCCGCGTGCAGGACGATCACCAGGATGATGGCGAAGGCCCGCAGGTTGTCGAGGTAGTGCAGCCGCGGCCGCATGCTCATGCAGATGCTCCGGTTCGTCGAGGGCGGATGCTCGACGAATCGTCGCGGCCGGGCCACCGTCATCAAGAGCCGTCCGGCCCTCGGGGCAGCGGAATGCCGCGAGGTGAGCGTCGGCCCGCGGGCCGAGGCCGCGGTCAGGAGGCGGTCATGCTGCCTGCGATCGTCCGCGCCACGATCGCCGCGTCCTCGCCCACGCCGAACAGGGTCGACGACTTCCGCGTCCGCAGCCAGTGGGTCCCCACGAAGTAGAGGCCATCCACCACGGTGCTGGCCCCGTCGAGCTGGACCGGGAAGCCCAGCTCGTCGAACGCGTCGGCCCAGGGCAGCCATGAACGGAAGTCAGGGCGGAAGCCGCCGGCGAACACGACCGCCCCGAACCCGTCGAGCGGGACCTCCTCCGGCGCCGCGCCGTCGAACGGCCCTGGGTCGGCGATCTCGGGTCGCGGCAGCCCGCGCTCGTCGGCGACCCGGACCACCTGCGCCATGAGATCGCGGTAGCGCGCATCGCCCCAGGCGACTGTTTCAGCGAGGTCGGCCGAGAACCGCGCGCGCGTGCCCGCGGCCCCCAGGAAGTGGCCGACGAGCACCACCCCCATGGACCGAAGCGTTCGAAGGTTCAAATCGTGGCCGCCGCCGTGGCCCGTGGCCAGCGGGTTCGCGCCGAGGCGCGCCGCAGGAGACGGCAGGGCCGCGACCGGCTGGTCCAGGAAGCCCGATTCGAGAAGCCACCAGATGAGGTCGTGGCCGCCCAGCCGTCGGGACGCCCAGGGGGCCCTCCCGCACGAAAGGACGACGTCGCGTCCGGCCTCCCGCAGCTCCTCCGCCAGCTGGCAGCCCGACTGGCCACTCCCGACGACCAGGATCGGCCCCGGCGGCAGGCTGGCTTCGTTGCGAAACCGTTCGATGTCGACCTGGAGGAGGCCCGCCGGCAGCGAGTCGGAGACGGCCGGGCGGTGGGCGCGCTGGAAGGCTCCCGTGCACAGGACGACGCGGGCGGCATGCAGGTCGCCGGCCGACGTGCGGGCGACGAAGCCCCCCGGGGCGCGATCGATCGTCCGGACGGCGACGCCCTCGCGGACGGGCGTGGCCGAACCAGCCGCGTACCGCTCGAGATGGGCGACGATCTCGTCGCGGGGCATGAACCCTTCGGGATCGTCGCCCGAGTAGGCCCCGCCCGGGAGCTGCACGGACCAGTTCGGGGTCACCAGGCAGAAGCTGTCCCACCGATCGCGCCAGGTCTGGCCGATCCGCCCACGCTCCAGGACGACGTGGCCGATCCCCCGGCCGGCGAGCTCATGGCTGACCGCGAGGCCGGCGGACCCGCCCCCGACGACCACGACATCTGCATGCTCCATGGGCGCGGAGTCTACGGTTGCGGCCGCTGTCGAGGCAAGCGGGTGATCCGGGGCCGCCCGACGGGGCCAGGCCCTGGAGCCCTCCGGGGGCCCGGATCTCGCAGCGCGCGCCGCGGTCAGAAGACGACGCGCGTCCCGAGGATCTCCCCTCGCACGCCGCGGCCGCTCAGCGCGCGGACGAACTCGACCGCATCGATCTCGATGTCTGGCCCGCCGGCACCGCGTTCGAACCGGCCGCCCGCCGGGCCGCCCAGGACCAGGCTGAAGGGACGGCCGTGCTTCTTTGCCCAATCGAGGACGCAATCCTCGGCGAGGCGGCCGTCGTGTTCCGGCGTCAGGACCATCTCGCGCCCGGTCGCTCGAGCGATGTCGACGCGGTGCATCCACGTGTCGCGGGTGAGGATCACCTCGAACAACTCGCGCATGGTGAAGCGGCCACCATCATCCGGCTGCGACACCGGGATCCAGCGCAGGCGCCGTCGCCAGCGCAGCGCCTTCGGAGTCGCGCGTTCATACCTCGCGATCAGCTCAACGGTGGAAGCACTCGCTCGCTCGCTGACCTGGACCGCATTGGCGCCATCGACGGGCAGGTGGCCATCCACCGCCCCTCGCCGCAGGAGCTTCGCCCCGACGCGGTACTGGTGGATCAGCTCGGCGGGGCTGCCAAACCCTTCGGCGGCTCCGACAAGGTGCCCGAGCATGCCGCGCACGTCCCATGCCGCGCAGTCGGTGGGATGGGTCCAGTCGCCGTCGCCGAGCGTGCGGAGGAGCTCCAGCATGCGGCGGTACTCGGCGGCCGCAAGCCGCCAGGTTTCCTCGCCGGCGATCCGCGAGCTCGACTCGACCCGCGTCACGTGCGCTGTCATCCTGGTCATCCCTCCACGCACGAAGCGTAGACCCCGATGGGCACCGTACGTCGTCCCATCTTCGGCCGAGGACTCGGCCAGCCCGATCCGCGGCACCGTGCCCGGGGGCGGCTACAGGCCGAAGGCGCAGTTCTGCCGTAGCCTGTGGGCATCGACCGGCCACGGCCGACACGCCGGGACATCGGTCATCGGTCGCCCGAGCCAGGTTCCGCGGATCGCGCCAGCGCGAGGAGCAACCCTGATGATCGTGTGTGTGCCGGTGACGCCGGTCGGAGAGATCGACCCACGCTGGGGCCGTGCGGCGCGCGTCGCCATCGCGGAGGTGGATGACGGTGCGATCGCCCGTTGGGACGAGATCGACGTCGGCTGGGATGCGCTCCACGACGCGGGTTCCGAGGGTGGCCACCACGCCCGCGTGGCCGGCTTCCTCAAGGAGCAGGGCACCGAGGTCGTCGTCGCGCACCACATGGGCGACCCGATGCTGCACATGCTGGCGGCCATGGGCGTACAGGTGCGGCTCGGCGCCAGCGGCGACGCGCGAGGCGCGGTCCTGGCGGTGACGGCGGGCCGCGCGGAGACCTAGGGACTGCTCCTCCGTCGGCGCGTTCAGCGCTCGACGGTGACGGCCGCGCCCGACGCCGCAGACTCGTAGAGCGCCGCGATCGCCCGCGCCTGGCCCATGGCGTCCTCGCGCCCCAGCAGTGGCTCGGCCTCGCCCAGGATCGCCGCGCTCATGTTCTCGAGCTCCAGCGGGTAGGGGTCGACCGGCGTGACCGGGATCTCGCGGTCTCCCAGCCAGAGCGCACGCGCCTTGCCCTGCCAGGGGCTTCGCATCACGAGGATGCTCGCATCCCCGACCGCCTCGAGCGATGCGTCGTCGGACGTGAAGCCGGATGTGATCGTGGCGATCACCTCGTCCGGGAAGCGCAGCAGGCCGGCGAAGGTCATGTCGACCCCGGAAGAAGCCAGGGTCTGTTCGCCGAGCACGCGGATCGGCTCCGCCCCGGCGACCAGGCGGGCGCCGCTGACCGAGTAGCAGCCGACGTCCATCAGGCTTCCGCCGTCGAGGTCGGCCGTGAGTCGGACATCGGCCTGGTCCTCGATCCGGAAGCTGAAGGACGCGCGGATCGCCTGGAGCCTGCCGACCTCGGGAAGCAGCTCGACGAAGCGCCGCGCCTGCGGCGTGTGGCGCCACATGAACGCCTCCATCAGCACGCGCTCGGCGGCGTCCGCGGCGTCGAACGCCTCCGCGACCTCGGCCGGATGCCGCGAGTACGGCTTCTCGCACAGCACGTGCTTGCC
>JADGQH010000202.1 GCA_017881985.1 Chloroflexota bacterium
CCAATCGGTGGGCTCAATGGCGGCGGCGGGCAATGATGCCGGGAGGAGGCGTGGTCACGTCTCCAACTCTAAGGGTTCCCGGCACCTCATCGGCGGGGATCGATCGGCCCCCGGGCCTCGCCAGCGGCGTCAGCCGCGCAGGCTCTCCCCCGGTTCCCACCCGTACAGGTCGACGGGCCCGAGGCCGCGAGCATCGAGCTCCACGCGCAGCTGCTCTGGCGTCCCGGCCAGCAGCGGGAACGTGCCGTAGTGGATCGGCGCCACCGCGTCCACACCCAGGAGCTCCACCGCGAGTGCCGCCTCGCGCGGACCCATCGTGTAGTGGCCGCCGATGGGCAGGAGCGCCAGGTTCGGGCGGTAGAGCTCGCCGATCAGGCGCATGTCGCTGGTCACGTTCGTGTCACCGGCGTGGTAGATCGTGTAGCCGTTCTCGAGCCGGATGACGAAGCCGGCCGGCTCGCCCAGATAGAGCGTCGTCTCGCCGCCGGGGTTCCAGTCGCCAGCGGAGTGGTCCGCGCCCGTCATGGTGACCGCGATCTCGCCGAACGCGAACGTTCCGCCCTTGTTCATGCCCGTCGCCGCGTCCGCCCCACCCGGCAGCCGTCGTGCCAGCCAGAGGCTCATCTCGTGGATGCACGGCCAGGTCGGCCGGAGCCGGCTGGCGAGCGCGACGGCGTCACCGAGATGGTCGCCGTGGCCATGCGTGACGAGAAGGAGGTCGCAGGCCGTGACGGCATCGGCCGCCTTCGGGCTCTTCGGGTTCCCGAACCATGGGTCGATCAGGATCGTCTTCCCGCCGGGCGTACGGACCTCGACGCAGGCGTGGCCGTACCAGGTGATCGTCGTCGCAGCGTCGAGGCCCATCGCTTCGCTCCTCGTCCGAGGTTGATCGCGTAGAAGACACGGCCGATCCGTCGGACCCGGGCGGCCCGGGACCGACGACCATTGGCGGAGTGTGCACGCGGCCGGCAGGACGAGGCAAGAGGGTTCTGCCCTCCGGGCCCGCGCCCGGCACGTCCACGCATCGCGCGCCCGGACGCCAGCAGAATCCCGCCCGGGCCGGCGACACGGCCTGAGACGCCGCGGGCCGGCGCTCAGCGCGACCGCGCAACCGTCCGCGACTGACACCCGGGGACGCCGCCGCATCCGCGCGGCGCCACATCCGCCCCGGGCCGCGGGCCGACTACACTCCGCGCGATGCCTGCCGAGCAGATCGCCCGGAACCTCGCCTTCGTGAACTGGACGGTCCTTGCCGGCCTGGCCGTGGGGGCCTTCGCCTCGGTCGTCCTCCTTCGGCTCCGGACCGACGCCACGAAGGGCTACCTGGGATTCACCGGGCTGTGCGCCGCCGCGTTCGGCGGGCTGGCCTGGCTCGCGGACGGGGCGCTCCCCGCCATCGCCGCGGCGGGCTCGCCGGTCACGGTGGACGCCTCGTGGGATCTCCTTCGTCGCGTCCTGCTGGCGATCCTGGCGCTCGGCGCGCTGGGTTACTCGATCGGCCTCTTCCGCGGTGCCCGCGCGCCGCTCCTCGGGATCGGCACCCTCGCGGCCGGGCTTGGCACGCTCGTGGCCGGGGCGCTCACGTGGGGCGGCGGCGTGATCGGTTCCGTGCCGCTGGCGCTCCAGCTGATCGCCCTGGCGAGCGCGATCGGCGGCTCCTTCGCGGGGATGATCCTGGGCCACTGGTACCTGGTCACCCCGAAGCTCTCAACGGGGCCGGCGCTCGCCCTCACCCGGGGACTGCTCTGGGTGGTCGCGCTGCAGGTCACGCTCTTCGCGGCCTGGGTCGGATTCGGAGGCGGCCAGAACCTCGCGCCCTTCGGGCCGCTGACCGGGCCGTGGGCGCTCTTCGTGTGGCTGCGCCTGCTGGTCGGCCTCATCTTCCCACTCGTCATCACCTGGGCGGCCGGGCAGACAATCCGGACCCGATCGATGGAGTCCGCGACCGGCCTCCTGTACATCGATGTCGGGGCGATCGCGTCGGGGACGATCCTCGCCGCGGGCCTCTACTTCGGCGCCGGCCTGCTGGTCTAGAGGGGGTAGAGGACCGATGACGACACGAGGCGGCTTCGTGCCTTCCGTCGTCGACCGCGCCTGGATCGAGTCCGCGGCCGCACCGCTCCACCCGGCCCTCGCGGAGATCGAGGCGGCAGCAGGGCCGGACGGCATCCCGATCCTCGACCGCGAGGCGGGGCGAGTCCTGACCGCGCTCGCCGCGGGCCGTCGCCGCATCGTGGAGGTCGGCACGGCCTTCGGCTACTCCACCCTCTGCATGGCTCTGGGCCAGCCGACCGACGGCACGATCGCGACGATCGACCCGGATCGATCGCGGACCGACCGCGCGCGCGGCTGGTGGCGGCAGGCCGGGATCCCGGACGGAAGGATCGCCGTCGTGAACCGCCCAGCCCTCGTCGCGTTCGCGGCCGCCGCCGGTGAGCCGGCGCTCGCGGGTCCGTTCGACCTCGCGTTCATCGATGCGCTCAAGAACGAGTACGCGGCCTACGTGGAGGCGATCGTCCCGCGGCTCGCCCCCGGTGCGCTCGTGATCGCGGACAATGTCCTGTGGGCCGGCCGCGTCTCGGGTGAGCGGCCCAGCGGCCCGGGGGATGCCACCGACGTGCTCCGGGCCTTCGACTCGGCCATCCTGCGCGACCCGCGCTTCACGGCCACCATCCTGCCGATCGGGGATGGCTTGCTCCTCGCCGGATTCCGCGGCTGAGCACGCGAACGGAGCGACGATGACGAGTCCACGACCATGACGGCCGACGATCCGCCGATGCGGATCCGGGTCCGCCTGTTCGCACGCCAGCGCGAGCTGGCCGGCACGCGCGAGGTGACACTCGACCTCGCCGTCGGAGCGACGATCGAGGACGCCTGGGTCGCGGTCGCAGCCAGGGTCCCGGCGATCGCCTCGGGTCGACCGTTCGTGCGGTTCGCGCGGAACGGCGACTACGCGGACGCCGAGACGCCACTGGCCGATGGTGACGAGGTCGCCTGCATCCCGCCGATCAGCGGCGGCGCGGGCACGGCGGACACGGCCGACGACGACCCGGTGATCCGCCGATTCGAGCTCCGCGCCGAGCCGTTCCCGACGTCGCTCGCCCGGGAGCTTGCCGATGCGGTGGCGACCCCGGCCGACGGCGCCGTGGTGATCTTCGAGGGTCGAACACGGTCGACGCCGGGCACCCCGGCGCCGGGCGAGGAGGACGAGGCTGCGCGCCACGCCGGCCATGCCGTGGAGTCGCTCGAGTACGAGGCCCTTGAGCCGCTGGTGCGTCGGGTCTGGGGTGAGATCGCGGATGACGTGGACGCCCGCTTCGGGGTCCGACGGCTGGCGATCGCGCACCGGACCGGCGACGTGCCGTTGGGCGAGGCGAGTGTCATCATCGCCGCAGCGGCGCCGCACCGGGACGCCGCGTTCGCCGCCGCGCGCCATGCGATGGACGAGACGAAGGCGCGCGCGCCGATCTGGAAGGCCGAACGGTTCGCCGACGGCCACGTCTGGATCGGTGAGCCGGCACGCACGGATAGCCCGAAGGAACGGGAGGGGTGATGGCCTGCGTCGGCCTCTCCGTCAGCGTTGCTCCCGTTGGGGTCGTCTGATGGCCGATCCGCTCGCGCCCGCGCTGGATCGCGTCCTCCAGCTCGCCTCGGACCTGGCCGGCGCCTGGAGCACCCGAGCGCGCGCGTCCACCTCGGTGGCCCGCGAACGTGCGATCCTCCGCCTCTTCGGCGTGGCGGGCCTCGACCACTCGGGCGTGCCGCTCGCGTCGGCGGTCGTGGAGCGGGCGATGGGGGAGGATCCGGCCCGCCTCGGCAGCGGGATCGCCCTCCCGTTCGCCATGGCGCTGCTCGAATACGACATCGTCCCGCAGCAGCTCGCGCTCGACGTCGCGAACGGCGCGATCGACCTCGCGTTCGAGGCACAGCTCCTGGCCGACCCGGAGCGACGTTCCGCCGCCGAGGCGGAGGTCCGTCGAATGGCGGCGCTCGCGGTGGAGCGCATCGACGCGAACCGCACCGCGCGCCGGGAGACCCTGGCGGTCGTCGGCGAGACCCCCCGCCCGTGGATCGGCGCGACGCTCGCAGCGCCCGGGCTCGACGCGGCACCGGACGAGGCCGAGGAGCTCGTCGTCGCCGGAGCCGACCTCCTGCGCATCCGCGTCCCGGCGATCCGCGAGCTCGCCATGCGACTCCACGATCGCGGCATCGATTCGCACGACTGGCGTCCCCGCCCATCAGGCGCCCATCGCCCTGAGGAGGATCCCGCGGACGTCCCGACGGGCAGCCAGCGCGCGCTTGCCACGCTGCGGGCGCGCGTCGATGAGGCCGCCGCGGAGGCGCGCCGCTACGTCCGGCTCTCGAGCGTGGCGTCGGCCCTCGCCGCCCCTGAGCAGGCGCTCGTCGCCGCCCTCGAGCGGATCGACGTGGTGGAAGCAGATCCGATCGCCGAGATCGTCGCCGACGGGGTGGACCCGGACCGGGCGCTCGCCGACCATTCGTTCGGCCACCGGCTCCTGCGTCGCGCGGGCACGCTTGTCATGGTCGGGCCTGGGCCGCTCGTCGTGGCCCCCGATCTCGCCACCGGCATGCCCGCCAATGCCGCGACCCGGGCGGGCCGCGCCTTCGCGATGCAGGCGCTGTCGATCGCTTTTGCGCTCGCCAACAGGGTCCCGGAGGAGCAGCTGATCGCGGGCGCGCTGACGCCCTGGCTCGCCGGGGAGCCGAACCCGGCGACACAGGCGCTCGCGACGGTTGCGCTCCAGCGCAGCGCGTGGCCGTCGATCTGGCTCGCGTTCGAGGAGCCGGCCGCATCCGGCGCGATCGCTGCGCGATGGCCGTTGCTGCTCGCGCTCGGGCTCGCGATCTCCGGCCCGTCCGCGATCGTCGTGCGAACTGCTCGCCGGGCGGAGCTTTCCTCGGTCGTCCAGGCGACGCGCGCGACCGCCGCCCTCGCGACGGAGCTCGTGGCGACGCCCGCACAGTCGCTGACTCGTCCGGCCGTGGCGGCGCACGCCGCGGCGCTGCTCGCGGCCGCCGAGACCACGCTCGAGCGACTGGGCGACCAGGGCTGGAGCTCCCTGCTGGGCGAGCCGCTGGGCGGGGTCGGGCGACCCCGCCTCGGTGCGACCGCCGTGACGGAGAAGACCGAGCCGTTCGACACGCTCATCGACGCGCTCGGCGGGGGCTGATCGCGCCGCCGGTTGGGCGAACCCTCGCGGCGACTCGTCAGCCCTCGCGGTCAGGCGTCCTCAGTCAGGCGCTCGCGGGTCCGCCCTTGCGGGCCTCCTCGACCGCGCCGAGCGCGTCGCGCAGGCGCCCGATCCACTCGCTTTCGTGCTCGCCGACGAGCTTGACGCACCACGCGAGCGCGTCGCTGCGGCTGCGGGCAACGCCGGCCTCGACGAGCGTGTCGAGCACGATCCGCTCCGGCTGGCGGAGGCGCGTCATGGCCGGTATCCCTGCCGTCGTGAAGAGCGTCCGCTCTCCCCCGAGGACGACGCCCCAGGAGACGATCTTGCGGAAGCGATGCTGGGCATCCTCCGCGGTCGCCATTCGGGTTCCCCGGCTCTCGTCGCGGAATCGCTCGATGCGCGAGGCCCGGGCAGCCGCGCGCGCCGCGTCGCTGGCGTCGGCGGGCAGCTCGACGTCGGCGAGGCTGCCGACCACCAGGATCTCCTCGCGGTCGACCGTGATCTCCGGGGCTCCGGCGAACCAGCCGTCGGTGAGGCGTCCGGCGAACCAGCCGGTGATCTCGTCGTGGGTTGCGTGCTGTGACATGGGAGAACGCTCCTGCGTGAACGGTGGAGGCCCGTGTCGGGTGTGGGCCGATGCGAAGATTACATCATTACATGGCGACTCCGCAATCCCTGCAATGAGCGGGTCTCATCGCCTGCCCGTTGCTCGCCCGGCCGTGGCGGCGCACGCCGCGGCGCTGCTCGCGGCCGCCGCGACCACGCTCGAGCGACTGGGCGACCAGGGCTGGAGCTCCCTGCTGGGCGAGCCGCTGG
>JADGQH010000203.1 GCA_017881985.1 Chloroflexota bacterium
GCGCTCGTCACGCTCGTCTTCCTGGCAGACCTGACAGGAATCACGACCGCCGCGACGGGCGAGGTCGGGCGGTCGCTCGGCTTCGAGCTCCAGATCGCCGTGTGGCTGTGGTTCACCGTCTACTTCGCCACGTACGCGGAAGCCCTCGCCGAGGCACGGGGCAAGGCCCAGGCCGCGTCGCTGCGCAAGACACGCTCCGAGACCGCGGCCCACCGGCGGCGTGCCGATGGGACGCTCGAGGATGTCGGATCCTCGCTCCTTCGCTCGGGTGATGTCATCGTGGTCCGCGACGGCGAGACGATCCCGGGCGACGGAGACGTCGTCGAGGGCGTGGCCTACGTCAACGAGGCCGTGATCACGGGCGAGTCCGCCCCGGTCCTCAAGGAACCCGGCACCGACATCCGGAGCTCGGTCACGGGCGGCACGACGATCACCAGCGACACTCTCACCGTACGCATCACGGCGAACCCGGGCGAGACCTTCCTCGACCGAATGATCGCCCTCGTGGAGGGCGCGAAGCGGCAGCGGACTCCCAACGAGATCGCGCTGTTCATCCTCCTGTCCGGCCTCACCATCGTCTTCCTGCTCGCGACCGCGACGATCCGGCCGTTCGGCCTCTACGCCAACGCACAGCTGGGCCTGGTCGTCCTCGCGGCCCTGCTCGTCTGCCTGATCCCGACGACGATCGGGGGCCTCCTTTCGGCCATCGGCATCGCGGGCATGGACCGCGTCGCGCGGTTCAACGTCCTCGCGATGAGCGGTCGCGCCGTGGAGGCATCCGGCGACGTGGACGTGATCCTCCTCGACAAGACCGGCACCATCACGTTCGGCAACCGGTTGGCCTCCCGGATCGTGGCGGTGCCCGGCGTCGACGAGCGCGACGCCGTCGAGGCAGCCCTGCTCACGTCGCTCCAGGACGAGACGCCGGAGGGCCGTTCGATCGTGGAGCTGGCGCGGACCCGACTCGCGGCGTTGGGGGGCGCTGTTGAGGTCGGGTCCGTGCCAGCCGGCCAGGCCGTAGCTCAGGTCGTCCCCTTCTCGGCCCAGTCGCGGACCAGCGGCGTGATCCTCGTCGACGGCACCGTCGTCCTCAAGGGCGCGGTCGACGCGATCGAGGCCGCCCTTGACGCGGCCGCGCCCGCGGAGTTGAAGGCCCTCAGCGACGAGATCGCCGGGCTCGGTGCCACGCCGCTCGCCATCCGCCGGAACGGGACCGTCCTGGGCGTGATCGAGCTCAAGGACACGGTCAAGCCGGGTCTGCGCGCCCGCTTCGACGAGCTCCGCCGGATGGGCATCCGGACGATCATGGTGACGGGCGACAACCCCCTGACCGCACGGACCATCGCCGAAGAGGCCGGCGTGGACGACTTCATGGCCCAGGCCAAGCCCGAGGACAAGATCGCCCGGATCCGGGCCGAGCAGGCCGAGGGCCACCTCGTCGCGATGACCGGGGACGGCACGAACGACGCCCCGGCCGTGGCCCAGGCGGACGTTGGGCTGGCAATGAACAGCGGGACGTCGGCGTGCAAGGAAGCCGCCAACATGGTCGACCTCGACTCCGACCCGACCAAGCTGATCGAGGTCATCGCGATCGGCAAGCAGCTCCTCATCACCCGCGGCGCGATCACGACCTTCTCGATCGCCAACGACGTGGCCAAGTACTTCGCGATCCTGCCGGCGATGTTCGCGGTCGCGTACCCCGAGCTTCGCTCCCTGAACATCATGGGTCTGAGCACGCCGGAGAGCGCCATCCTCTCGGCGGTGATCTTCAACGCGCTGGTCATCATCGCCCTCGTCCCGCTCTCCCTGCGCGGCGTCGCCTATCGAGCGGCGCCGGCGGCCGAGCTGCTGCGACGCAATCTCCTGATCTACGGGGTCGGCGGAATCATCGCGCCGTTCCTCGGGATCAAGCTGATCGACATCCTCGTCACCGCCGTCCACCTGGCGTAGAGGTCACCCCGATGCGTACCTTCCTCCGGCACCAGCTCTGGCCCGCGGTCGCCAGCCTGGCCATCCTCACCCTCATCACGGGCTTCATCTACCCGGCCGCCGTCACAGCGGTCGCCCAGGCCGTCTTCCCGAACCAGGCAAACGGCTCGTACATCGTGGTGAACGGGACGACGGTCGGCTCGAGCCTGATCGGCCAGGCATTCAGCGACCCCAAGTACTTCTGGGGCCGACCCTCTGCCGCCGGCGTGACGGCCTCGAACCCGGCCGGGTACGACTCGACGTCCTCCGGTGGATCAAACCTCGGTCCCACCTCGAAGGCGCTGATCGATGCCGTGACGCAGCGCGTGGATGCCCTGCGCGCCGCCAACGGGAACGCCCCGATCCCCGTCGATCTCGTCACGACCTCGGCCTCGGGGCTCGACCCGGCCATCAGCCCCGACGCAGCCGAGTACCAGGTCGCTCGCGTCGCACAGGCGCGCGGCATGACCGTCGACCAGGTCCGGGCGCTCGTCGCGAAGCACACGAGCCAGCCGATCCTCGGCTTCCTGGGTGCGGCGACCGTGAACGTCCTCGAGCTGAACCTGGACCTCGACGGGCTGCTGCGATGAGCTCCCGAGCGGACGACCTCGGGCGCCCGGCAGGCGACCTCGGGCGCCCGACCGGGGACCAGATGCTGGCGCGCCTGCAGGCCGACGAGCGTCCGGCACGCGGCCGGCTCCGGATCTACCTCGGGATGGCGCCCGGCGTCGGGAAAACGTACAAGATGCTCGAGGAGGCGCATCGCCGCCACGATCGCGGCACGGATGCGGTGGTCGGGTACGTCGAGACGTACGGCCGCCGGCACACGGCCGCGCTGCTCGACGGGCTCGAGGCGGTCCCCCGGCGGCGCATCGAATACCGCGGGGTCGTGGTGGAGGAGATGGACGCCCAGGCGATCATCGACCGGCACCCGGCGGTGGCCCTGGTGGACGAGCTCGCCCACACGAACGTGCCCGGCTCCGAGCGGGAGAAGCGATGGCAGGACGTCGAGCTGATCCGCGACGCTTCGATCGACGTCATCAGCACCTGCAACGTGCAGCACATCGAGTCCGTCGCGGCGGTCGTGGAGACGATCCTCGGCGTTCCCGTCCATGAGCGCGTGCCCGACGACGTCGTTCGTGCGGCAGACGAGATCGAGCTCGTGGACATGAGCCCCCACGCGCTGCGACAGCGGATGCGCCACGGCAACGTGTACCCGCCCGATCGGGCCGCCATCGCCCTCGAGCGGTTCTTCACCGAGCCGAACCTGACCGCGCTCCGCGACCTGAGCCTGCGCTTCGTCGCCGGCCAGGTGGACCGCGAGCTCGAGGACAGCGTCGCCGCGCGCGGCGTCGGGGTCCCCCCGGTCACGGAGCGAGTGACCGTCCTGGTCGACGAATCCCTCGCCAGTCGTCGAGCGGTGCGCCGAGCCGCGTCGCTTGCGTCCGCCCTCCACGCCACGCTCCTCGCCGTCGCGATCGAATCGGCCGGCGTCCAGCTGTCCCGTGACCGCCAGCGCGACCTCCAGTCGAACGTCGACTACGCGGTCGATCTCGGCGCCGAGATCATTCGCGGCGAGACGAGCGATTTGGCGCGGGGTCTCGAGGAGGTGCTGCGAGATCAGCGCGTCACGCACCTCGTCCTTGCCCACCACCCGCGCCACGGGATGGATCGCCTCGGGCGACCGTCGCTTGCCGAGCGCATCCTCGCCGCGGTGCCGGGGATCGAGGTCCACCTGGTCAGCGAGTCGTCACCGGTGGCGTAGGGCGGGACGGGAACGAGGCCGGGGCGGACGAATGCCCGCCGCAGGCCGGCGGGTGGCAGAATCGGCCCATGCCATACCTTCCTGCTCCCGCGCGCTATGACGATATGCAATACCGGCGGGTGGGCCGGAGCGGGCTCCACCTGCCCGCGATCTCGCTCGGCCTCTGGCAGAACTTCGGACACGGCCGCCCGATCGACGGCCAGCGCGCGGTCATCCAGCGTGCCTTCGACCTGGGCATCACGCACTTCGACCTGGCCAACAACTACGGGCCGCCGTACGGCTCGGCGGAGGAGAACTTCGGGCGAATCCTCGCCACGGACCTCGCCGGCTACCGGGACGAGCTGGTCATCTCGTCGAAGGCGGGATACGACATGTGGCCGGGGCCGTACGGCGACTGGGGTTCGCGCAAGTACCTGACGGCGAGCCTTGACCAGAGCCTTCGCCGGATGGGCCTCGACTACGTCGACATCTTCTACTCCCACCGGTTCGACCCGGAGACCCCGCTCGAGGAGACGATGGGTGCCCTCGACGCCGCCGTTCGGCAGGGCAAGGCGCTCTACGCCGGGATCTCCTCCTACTCGGCAGCCCAGACCCGCGCGGCGGTGGCGATCCTGCGCGCGATGGGAACGCCGCTCCTCATCACGCAGCCCTCCTACTCCATGCTCAATCGCTGGATCGAGGGAGGCCTCCTCGACGTCCTCGGCGACGAGGGTGTCGGCTGCATCGTCTTCTCGCCGCTCGCGCAGGGCGTATTGACCGGGAAGTACCTCGGCGGCATCCCTGCCGGTTCGCGCGCGGAGTCGGGCGGCTCGCTCTCCCCGGAGCTCCTCGGCGCCGAGACGCTGGCGAAGGTGCGGGCGCTCGCCGACATCGCCGCGAGGCGCGGCCAGAGCCTGGCCCAGATGGCGCTCGCCTGGACGCTCCGCGACCCGCGGGTGACCTCCGCGCTCGTGGGAGCTGGCAGCGTGGCGCAGCTCGAGGAGAACATCGCCGCTCTCGGGAACCTCGAGTTCTCCACGACCGAGCTCGCCGAGATCGACCGCTACGCGACCGAGAGCGGGATCAACCTCTGGGCGGCGTCAAGCAAGTCGTAAGGCGGCGGACCGGGCCGGTCTCGCCGACCCGACCGAATCGGTCACGAGCACCAATGGGGAGAAAGTCATGGACTGGAAGCTCGAGCTCATCGTGGTCCCCGTCTCCGACGTCGATCGCGCCAAGGCCTTCTACATCGAGAAGGCCGGCTTCGTCCTCGACGTCGACCATGTCGCGGGCGACTTCCGGGTCGTCCAGCTGACGCCCGCCGGGTCGGCGTGCTCGATCGCCCTCATGCGGCACACGGAGGGAGCTGCGGGCTCGCTCCAGGGCCTGCAGCTCGTCGTCCCCGACATCGACGCCGCGCGCGCCGAGCTCGTCGGACGAGGGATGGAAGCGAGCGAGGTCTTCCATTTCGAGTCCGGCCGGCAGGTGCCGGGGCCCGATCCCGAGCGGGCGGCCTACAACTCGTTCCTGTCGTTCGGCGACCCGGACGGCAACGGCTGGATGGTCCAGGAGGTGAGGCGCGCGGAGTCGCCGGCCTGATCCACACGCGCATCCGCGGCAGCCCCGAGGCCACGCGCGGCCATGGTCACCGGGCGTTGTGCGGCTCTACCTCGTGGTCGTCCGACGAGCCGGACGGCTGGACGATCCTGCCCGACCACCCACCTCCCTCCGCCTCGACGAGCCGCTCGAGCTCGCCCTGGTCGAGGTAGATGCCCCGGCAGTCCTCGCACTGCTCGACCTGGATCCTGCTGCGCTCGTACGGGCGCATACGCCCGCCGCATTTCGGGCACGCGAGCTCACGCACGGATGTCATCGGACCACTCCTTCGCGGTGGAGCCGAGCCAGACGGGCGCGCCCGCCTGCGAGGAAATGGGGCCGGCCCTGTCGAGGACGGGACCCGGACAGGCTGTCCGGGGACGTGGGCGGGGATGGGTGGAACATCGGGCTCCGGTATGACGCACCGAAGGTCTCGCCCGCTCGCACGGCGGCCCGCCGACCGGGCGTGCCAGTGGCCCGCCGGGATGTCGATCGCACGGAGGTGGACTACTCCCCTTCGCCCTCCATCATAGGGATGCGCCCGGCCGCCTCTCGTGCCGGTTGGCCTGAAGGTGGGCCGAACGGCCCACCCCGCACAGGGCCTCCGACGCGCCGGGTCCCGAGGGGCCGTTCTGGGCCTCATGGGCCGCCGCCGCGGGCAGATCGGCCCTTGTCGCGCCCCGCTGGCGGC
>JADGQH010000204.1 GCA_017881985.1 Chloroflexota bacterium
CGGGCAACATCAGCATGCGGATCGCCGACGACCAGGGGCTGGTCGCGATGACGCCCGCGAGCACCCCGTACGACACGATGCGGCCCTCGGACGTCGTGATCGTGCGCCTGGACGGGAGCGTGGTCGACGGCGCGCTGAAGCCCACGTCCGAGCTGCCGCTCCACACGCTCACCTACGCGCGTCGCCCCGACGTCGTGGGGATCGTCCACACGCACAGCGCGGCGGCGATGGCGGCTGCGGCAATGGGCATCGCGATCCCGCCGATCCTGCACGGCCTGATCGCGGCCTGCGGGGGAGGCATCGTGACCGCGCCGTATGCCCGCGGCGGGACTGCCGAGGTCGCCGAGCTCACGGCCGACTCGCTGCGTGACCGGAGCGCCTGCCTCTTGCGCAACCACGGCGTGCTCGCGATCGGGCCGACCGTTGACCACGCGTACAACGCGGCGTCGGTGGTCGAAGGCGTCGCCGACGCGTATCTCCGGGCGCTGGCGTTCGGACCCGTGCCCGAGATCGCGCCCGACGAGGTGGACCGCATCCGGCGCGAGCAGTGGTCGCCCGCGTGGTCAGCCGCCCTTTCGGCGCCCACGCACGGGGGCTAGCGGCCGCCCCCTGGCACCTCCGAGAAAGCCTCCGTAGCGTGGGCGTCGACGGCCAGTGTGGGGCGTGCGCCCTTGCACGCACGCGCACATGACGGGCCGTCATGCCAGGACGGGATCGAGGCGGGACAATCCGGCCATTCCCGCGTCGAGCGGGAGTCTGCCGTGCCCAACTCCTGGCGGCCCGCCAGCGCGGCCCCCGCACACCGTCTCGAGGCATTCACGATGTTGACCGACCGCCCCCTGGCAGCGTCCGGGTCCAGCGTTCCCGTGCGCTGTTCGGATTGCCTCTTGCCGTTCGACCCGCGTGACGCGCACCGCCAGATGCGCACGCTCGATGGATCGCTGGCGCTGTGCAGCGACTGCACCTGGCGACTCGAGCACCCGGGCGACGCACGGCGCGCCTGACCCAGTTCACGCGGCGAGACGCGCCGCGGGCGCGACGACCCGGCGAGCGGGCATCCGACCCGCCCCTGCCAGCCTGAGCCCGGGCCCCCGGAAGTCGAGTTCCGTTGAGGCGCGGGGCGGGGCTCAGCCCCGCTTCGGGTCCTCGCCCTCGCCCACCCCGGCCTTGTAGGCGAGCAGCGCCGCCTCCACGCGACTGCCCACCTCGAGCTTGCCCAGGATGGCGGTCATGTAGTGCTTGACCGTCTTCTCGGCGAGGCCGAGACGACCGCCGATCTCGGCGTTGGAGAGGCCCGCTCCGACGAGCTCCAGGACGTCCCGCTCGCGCTTCGTCAGCTCCTCGAGCGGATCGCGGGCACGCGGCCTGGTCAGCCCCTTGATCATTCCGTAGGCAAGCCCGGGCGCCACGTAGACGTCGCCGCCGTGCACCGACTTGAGGATGGCCCGCAGCTCTCGGCCGGCGATTCCCTTGAGAACGTAACCCTTCGCCCCCGCGTTCATCGCGGCCATCAGGTTGTCCTGGTTCTCGGAGCTCGTGAGCATGACGACCCGGGTCGCCGGGCTGGCAGTGGCGATCAGTCCAGCGGCCTCGAGGCCGCCACCGGGCATGGCCACGTCCAGCAGGGCGAGGTCGGGCCGATGCTCGCGGGCGGCATCGACGGCGGTCGACGAATCGACGGCGGTGGCCACCACCTGCATCTCCTCGTCGCCGGACAGGGTTGCCACGAGCCCTTCCAGGAAGAGCGGGTGGTCGTCCGCCACGAGGATCCTGATCGGCTCGGTCATGTCTCGTCGTCCTGTGGTCCTTCGAGCGGGAGGAACGCTCGCACGCGCGTGCCCCCACCCGGGCTGGATTCCAGCTCGAACCGGCCGCCGAGCAGCTCGGCGCGCTCGCGCATGCCCGCAAGCCCGAGATGGCCGCGGCCCGGCCTCCGGCTCGCGTCGAAGCCGGGACCGTTGTCGCTCACCTCGACGACCAGGTATCCAGCCTCGGCGTCCTTCACGCTGACCTCGACTTCGGTGCCGCCGCCGTGCCGGGCGGCATTCGACAACGCCTCGGACAGGATGCGGTACATCGCGATCTTCGTCGCGAGCGTTGCATGCGGCGGGATCCCGGTGACGTCCACGGCGGCCCGCATGCCGGCCCGTCGCTCGTGGTCGGCCACGGCTCGCTGCACGATCTCGGCCGGTGCGGTCCGTTCCAGCAAGGGCGTGTCGAGCCCGGCCGCGATCCCGCGCATGTCGGCCATCGCCTCCTGGAGCGCGCCACGAACCGACAGCAGGTCGGGGTCACCCGCCTGGCCCGCCGCCTCCAGGCGTCCCCCCACCGCGTCCAGCCGGAGCATCGCGAAGGCAAGCGTCTGGGTCGGACCGTCGTGGAGGTCGGAGCCGATCCGGCGGCGCTCCTGCTCGGTCAGGGCGGTGGTCCGCGCTGCCGCCTGGCGGATCCGGTCGCTCAGTCGCGCATTCTGGTCGAGCAGCGTCGAGAGCTCGCGCACGCGCTCGCGGAGCTCGCCCTCCTGGCGCACGATCGTCTCGCTGCCCTGGCGAACCACGCGGGCGAGCGCGAGAAAGGCGAGGACCGTCGCTCCCGCCACCAGCCCCCAGGCGATCAGGCGGTCCCTGTTGACCTCGGCCTCCAGCTCGTCCGGGAGCTGGTAGAACTCGGCCACCGCGATGATGTTGGACGAGCCGGTCGCGCGGACCGGCAGGTAGATCTCGATCAGGCGGCTCCAGTGCTGCCGCTCGTAGACGTTCTCGGCGTCGGACAGGTCGCTGATGTTCCCGATGACCGCGCCGCGTGCCGCCTGGCCCCGCTCCCCCGCCATGTCGAACTGGCGCCCGATGAGCTCCGGCAACGGGCTGTAGACGATCCGGCCGTCGGTCGACCAGATCCGGAACGAGACGATCTTCTGGTTCAACGGCGAGTCGGTCAGCAGGCGCCGGAGCGAGTCGATCTCGGTGGTGCGCAGGGTTGCACTGGTCGCGAGCGACTGGAGGTCCGGCACCACGAAGCTCTCCACGTACAGGGCGGTCTCGGACGTGATCCGGTTGATGGCGCTCGTCTCGATGAGCTGGCCGAGCGCGAAGGCAACCATCCCGCCGCCGACCACGACGAACACGAGGCTGAGGAGCAGATACCGTCGGGCGAGCGGCATCCCGGCCAGGTCGAAGCGCGGCCGGCGCCACGCCGACGGTCGGACGGCCAGCCGCTGTCGCAGGCGGCGCGTCAATGCCATGAACCCGACCATCTGCCGTCGGAGCACGCTCTCCTCCCGGTGCGGTGCGAGTCGCCATTGTAGGTTCGGCTTCCCGGCCCGGGATCGGTCCCCGGGCCCGGAACGACCTCAGACCAAGGTCCGGGTCGCGTCGGGCTCGGCACGCGAGATCCGCAGGGCGAGCGGTTGCGTATCGTTCGTGCGATGCCTGAGCCTCGAGCCGACAGCCAGCCGGAGCCGGCGCCCGAGATGCCGGTCGCCCGTGCGCCCGAGGACGCGGGCGATCACGCTCGAGGCGGCCGCCGGATCGTGCGCCCGCTTGCGCTCGTCGGTGTCCTCGCGGCCATCGCGATCGTCGCGGCGACGGGACTCGTGACCGGCCCGGCAGGTCCGCGCGGAGACGCATCAGGACCGCCCGGTGCTTCGGCCGCGGCGTCCGGCGCACACGACGCCTCGCCTGCCGTTCCCGGCGCCTCGGCGGCGGCGCCACCGCGGACGGTCGCGGACGGGCTGATCGCGGTCGTCGACGCGAACGGCGCCCTCACCACGATGGACGAGCGGGGCGGCTCGGTCGTCTCATACGCCGTGCCCGGGGTCGCCTTCGGGTTCCCGACCTGGTCGCCCGACGGCTCGCGAATTGCCGCGGTCGGCACCACCGCCGTGGACACGTCGATCTACGTCTTCACGGTACGGCCCGGTGACCCCGGCGGCGGCACCCGGCCGGTGGTCATCTACCGGAGCCCGAACCGTCCTCCGTTCTACCTCTACTGGACCCCGGACAGCCGACAGGTCGCCTTCCTCGCGACGGAGTCGGCTGCGCTCTCGCTGCGGCTCGCGCCGGCCGACGGCTCGGCGCCCATCGACGGGAGCGCGCCGGGTGCCGTGATCCGCCGCGGCGCCCCGCTCTACTTCGATTGGGAGGGCGTAGATCGGCTGCTCCTCCACGTCGGGACCGGACCGAGCGCGTTCGTCGGCGAGGTCGGCGTGGACGGCTCCCCGGCCGCCGCGGCCGTGGCTGGGACGGGCGACTTCCGCGCCGCGAGCGCGAGCCACGACGACCGGTACGTCGCCTACGTGCGGTCCACAACCCCTTCGACGGGCGAGATCGTCGTGGCGGCCCGCGACGGCGCAGGCCAGCACGGGACGCAGGTCTTCGGCCCGGTCGCCTTCGTCTTCGATCCGGCCGGCGACACGCTCGCCATGATCGGCGCGGCGACGCCCGGAGCGGCGTCGTCCGGGTTCCCGATGGGCCCACTTCGGCTGATCGATCCCCGCACCGGAGCCGCCCGGACGCTCGTCGAGGGCTTCGTGGTCGCGTTCTTCTGGTCCCCCGACGGGCGCACGATCGCGGCGCTGCGGCTGGCGCGTCCCGGGGACCAGACAGCCGGAGTGTTCCCCGCCCTCACGGCTGCGGAGAGAGCCCGCCCGGTCGCGGCCGCGACGCCGCCGCCCGGGGCGGAGGTTCGGCTCGCGTTCATCGACGTCGGGACCGGCGAGGTCCGATCCGAGCGCGTGGTGCAGCCCGCGGCCACCCTGGTGGGCCAGGTCCTGCCGTACTTCGACCAGTACGCGCTGAGCCACCGGTTCTGGTCGCCCGACAGCGCGTCGATCGTGCTGCCCCTCGTCGACGAGACGGGGCGCACGAAGATCATGGTCGTGCCCGCGGACGGGACGGACAGCCGGTCGCTCGCGGCTGGCGAGAGCGCCTTCTGGAGCCCGTGATTCGCACGACCTGCGGCCGTCCCGCGCTGCCTGACGTAGAGTGGGCTGCGTGGAGCGGCACGTAGCCGTGACCCGCTCACGATCGAGGGCAAGCCCATGGATGAGCAGGACGTTCGCGAGCGCGCCGAGGCACTCTGTGCCGCGGCCGTCGCCGGCGACATCGACCGGGTGATCGAGGACTTCAGCCCGGAGCTTCGACACAACCTCGGGGAGGTCCTCGCCCTCCTGCCGCTCCCCTCGGACAGCGCGACGGTCGATCGGATCGAGCGCGGAGGAGGTTCCGGCTACACGGTCGTCCTTCGGCTGTCCGGGGAGCGCGAGGAGGTGCAGGTCCAGACGCGCTGGAAGGACCGCGATGGCCGGACCACGCTCATCGAGGCGAGCCACCTGAGCAGGACGGAGAAGGCGGCCCAGGACGGCGACGCCGAGCCCGAGGCGGCCGGCGCCGGCGAGACGACGGCCTGATCGACGGGTCTCGCATGCGGACCTGGATGCCGGGCCCCGTGGACGCTGGCCGGACTTCCGGCGCCGATCACAGTACCGACGACCCAGACGGATCTGCCCTGTCGCGAGCCTATGGTTACGGTGCAGAACCGGGTCGCCCTCGTCCACGAAGGATCGGCCCCCATACACGGCAGAGGTCTCAGCCTGACCACCGAACCCCGACCCGGGCAATCCACGGCGTTCCCCGCCGCTGTGCCAACGCGCCCGGCTGCCGTCGTGCCTGACCGCGGCCTGCTCGACGAGGTGGAGGCTGTCGCGCAGATCGGCTCCTACTCGCTCGACGTCCCATCAGGGATCTGGGTGAGCTCGAAGGGCCTCGACGCGATCTACGGGATCGATGCCTCGTTCGAACGGTCCGTGCAGGGCTGGGCGTCGCTCGTCCATCCGGCCGAGCGCGATGCGATGGTCGCCTACTTCGCCGAGGAGGTGCTCGGGCGCAGACGCCCGTTCGACCGCCAGTATCGGATCGTTCGCCTCGACACTGGCGAGGAACGCTCGGTGCACGGGCGCGGCGCCCTCGA
>JADGQH010000034.1 GCA_017881985.1 Chloroflexota bacterium
TCGTGCGACGGGCCGGCGCCGACGATCTCGGTGAACGAGCTGATCCCGATCCCCATCAGCTCGCCGCGGGCGCGCTTCTCGAGCTGCTCCTTGCGCAGGTCCTCGTAGCCGATCATGTCCATCGCCTTGCGCAGGGCGGCCGGGTAGTTGCCGGAGTCATAGTCCCAGCCCGTCGGCGTGTGGTACGGGAACTGCTCGGGCTGGATGAAGTTCTTGAAGCGGAACTCGGCCGGGTCCATGCCGAGCTCGGCCGCCGCGACGTCGACGAGCCGCTCGATCGTGTGGACCGCCTCCGTCACCCGGAACGAGCAGCGGTAGGCGACGCCGCCGGGCGGCTTGTTGGTGTACGCGGCGTCCACCTCGACGAACGCGGCCGGCATGACGTACGAGCCGGTGATCACGTTGAAGAGACCGGCGGGGTACTTGGACGGATCGGCCGCGGCGTCGGTGTAACCGTGGTCGGCAAGCGTCTTGACCCGCAGGCCCTGGATCTTCCCGTCGTTGTTGACGCCGAGCTCCGCGTGGATGTGGTAGTCGCGGGCAAACGAATCGGCCTGCAGGTTCTCCGAGCGGGCCTCGATCCACTTGACCGGCCGGCCCAGGGTGAGCGACGCGACGATCGAGATCACGTAGCCGGGGTAGACCGGCACCTTTCCGCCGAAGCCGCCGCCGATGTCGTGCGTCTTGACCCGGATGCTGGATTCCGGGATCCCCGACACGAGGCTGATGACGGTCCGGTAGACGTGCGCCGCCTGGCTCGTGACGTGAAAGTCGAGATGCCCGCGGACCGGGTTCCAATCGGCGATGCAGCCGCACGTCTCCATCGACGCGACGTGGATGCGCGGGATGTAGACGTCGATCGGCACGACCCGATCGGACGCGGCGAGGGCGGCGTCCGCGGCCGCGCGATCGCCCGACTCCCAGTGCCAGATCCGGTTGGTGGCCTTGTCCGGGCCGCGATCCGGGCGCAGGATCGGCGCGTCCGGCTCGAGCGCCTTGAACGGGTCGACGACCACCGGGAGCGGCGTGTAGTCGACCACGACGGCGAGCGCCGCGTCGGCCGCGACGTAGCGATCCTCCGCGATGACCGCGGCGACCTCCTGGGCCTGGTACATGACCGTGTCGGTCGGCAGCACCATCTGCTTGTCGCCCGCGAGCGTCGGCATCCAGTGAAGGCCGGCCTTCTCCAGGTCGCGGCCCGTGATGACGGCAAGGACGCCCGGCATCGCGAGCGCGGCCGATGCGTCGATGCTCACGATCGTCGCGTGGGCGTACGGACTCCGGACGATCGACATCCAGGTCTGGTTCTTGAGGTTGACGTCCTCGATGTACTCGCCCTGGCCGCGGATGAAGCGTGGGTCCTCGCGGCGCTTGACGGAATGCCCCATCCCGCCGACCTCGAAGGTCGTGGTGGTCGGCTGCACCTCGTTGGCGATCATGGCAGCCTCCTACGCCGTCTCGGCCGCGAGCGGGGCCACGGCCTGGGCCCGCAGCTCTCCGGCAGCCTGGTCGATGGCCTTGACGATGTTCACGTAGCCCGTGCATCGGCAGAGGTTGCCCGCGATGCCGTGGCGGATCTGGTCATCGCTCGGGTCCGCGTTCTCGCCAAGGAGCCAGCTCGCCTGCATGATCATGCCGGGCGTGCAGAAGCCGCACTGCAGGCCGTGCTGGTCGGTGAACGCCTGCTGGAGCGGGTGCAGCGTGGTGCCCTGCTCCATCCCCTCGATCGTGGTGATCTCACGACCGTCCGCCTGGACGGCGAGCATGGTGCAGCTCTTGGCGCTGCGACCGTCCACGAGGATCGTGCAGGCGCCGCACGTCGAGCTGTCGCAGCCGACGTGGGTGCCGGTCAGCCCGAAGTCCTCGCGGAGCAGGTGGACGAGCAGCCGGCGCGGCTCGACCTCGGCCTGGTGACGCCGCCCGTTCACGGTGACGGCGACGTGCATGGTGCTGGTCATCGGTCTCGTCCCCTTCGTCAGGCGCCGGCGCGAGCCAGGGCGCGGCGGAGCGCTCGAACGGCCATCTCGCCGGCCATCGCGCGCTTGTAGTCAACCGGTCCGTGGCCGTCCCTCGTGGGGTTGCAGCCCTCCGCCGCCGCCCGCCGGACGCTGGACTCGAGCTCCGGCGATGCATGGGCGCCGAGGAGCGCGGCCTCGGCGGCGACGACGACGAACGGCGTCTCGGAGACGGCGCTCAGCGCCACGCCCGCGGCGGTGATCGCCCCGCCCGCGTCGACGGTCACCTGCACGGCCGCGGCGGCCGTCGCGAAGTCGCCCGCCTTGCGTTCCGTCTTGGCATAGGCGCCGCCGGTGCCCGGCGGCGGCAGCGGGACGCGGATCTCGGTCAGAATCTCGGTCGGCTCGATGGCCGTGACGAACGTGTCGAGGAAGAATTCCCGGGCCGGGATCACCCGCTCTCGCTTCAGGTCGCGGACCACGACCGAGGCGCGGCTCGCCAGCAGAACCGCCGGCCAGTCGGACGAGGGATCCGCGTGCGCGACCGAGCCGCCGAGCGTCCCCCAGTTGCGAACCTGCGGATCGCCGATCCCGCCCGCGGCGTCCGACCAGAGGCCGGAACGCTGGACCAGGTCGCTCTGCTCGAGCTGGTGGTGCGTGGTCCGGGCACCGATCTGCAGCTGACCGCCCGCCTCGCGGACGTAGGCGAGATCGTCGAGGTTGCCGATGTCCACGAGGAGCCCCGGCTGCGCGAGCCGGTAGCGCAGCAGCGGGATCAGGCTGTATCCGCCGGCGAGGACCTTCGCCTCGCCCTCGCGATCGTGCAGCAGCCGGAGCGCCTCATCGAGGCTGCTCGGCCTGGCGTAGTCGAAAGCGGCAGGAATCATCGCGGAACCTCACCCTCCCTTCGGGTCACGTGGGTCGGGGACGCCGCGGCGCGGGTTGGCGCCGGGAGATCGCGTGTGACACGGGTTCTGGCCGGTTGCACTCCAATGACGGAATGTGGTGCCGGAGTGTCGCAGAAAACGGGCCGATCGGCATGCGGCGATGTGCCAGATGGGACTTATTGCGAAAACGATTTCCGCGGAGCCAAACGACGGGCCCTTCTCGTCAGGCGCGCGGCCCCCAGCGGACGATCCCGACCCGTGTGTCGATCGACGGGACCAGGCTGACGCTTCCGTCGTCTTCGGACACCATCGTCCGGTCGAGCTCCGCGACCAGGCGCCGGTCGGCGGCCGATCCTGGCACCACGAAGAGCTGGTTGCGCAGCCAGGCGAGGAGCGCATCCCGGGACGCGAAGCCGCGCCGCTGCCGTCCCGCATACGTGATCGCCGGCTCCCTGCCGCGGGCGCGAAGGATCGGCAGGAACTGCCCAAGGGCGGGGAGCTTGGCGCGCTCCTCCCCGTGGACGACCGGCCAGAACGGTCCGGCCGGCGCGGAGGGCACCCGTTCCGCGAGGACGGCCACGCAGAGCCGCTCGGCCGCGGCCTCCATCGCATCCAGGAATTCCCCGATGCGTTCCACGTCGTAGCCGAGGTGGGCGATGAGGACGACGTCGGCCCGTGGATGGCTCCCGGCCCCTTCGTCCAGCGGCCACCGCGCGTGGACCGGCAAGACGTTGCGAATCCCGTGCTCTGCCATGCCGAGCCGGAGCGCCTCCAGCATCCCCTCCGACGGATCGAGCGCGATCACCTCCCCGACCCGGAGCGCGAGCGGGAGCGCGTAGCGGCCCGCCCCAGCCCCGATGTCGAGCCAGGTCTCGCCGGGCCGCGCGATCTCGACGAGCAGGTCGAGCGTCGGGTCGTCCGCACGGTGCGGGTCGGCCACGAAGAGCCCCCGGACCGGCGCGTAGAAGTCGCCGGGCTCCGGCGCCTCGCGGACGCGCTCCGACTGCTCCCGGTTGGCCCGAACCCGTGCGGCCCACGCGTCGACGAGCGCATCAGCACCGAGTGCGGGTTCGGCGGCGGTCACGTCAGCGGCACCGGCGTCGACGCCAGGTGGGCCAGGTCGGCGGGCGTGTCGACGTCGGGGTTCGCGCCGCGGACCGGCACGCGGACGACCGTGCCAGGGGCCGCGGCGAGCAACGGGCCAAGGCCGCGGTCGCCGGTCAGCCGCGCGACGAGCGGCCAGCCGGCCGGCAGCAGCAGGACCGGGTTGGGCGCCGCATCCGCTTCGTACTGGGGCATGACGGCGACCGCGCTCGCGGGCGTCACCGCGTCGCACAGGGCGCGCAGCACCTCGGCCCGGACGCGCGGCTGGTCGCCGAGCACCACGAGCACCCCGGCCGGCGCCGGAGCGGCGGTGGCCGGACCGAGCCCGATCGCGAGCGAAGTGGCGAGCCCGCGCTCGGGCTCCGGGTTGACGACCACGAGGACCCGGTCGAGCCCTGCGGGCTCGTCCGCCCGCAGGGCAGACACGACAGCCGCCGCGTCGCGCCCGAGCACGACGACCACGCGCCCGACTCCCGCCTCCCGCACGGCCGCGAGCACGTGCGCAAGGAGCGGACGCCCGTCGAGGGGCGCCCGGATCTTCCCGCCGCCGAAGCGCGAGCCGGCGCCCGCGGCGAGGATGACGGCCGCGGTTTCGACGACCGGGATCACGCCGTCGCGACCGCGGGCGCCAGGGCCCGCATCGGGACGCCGGATCCTCCGTACCGCTCGGCGACGACCTCGGCCATGATCGCGAGCGCCGTCTCCGCCGGCGCGCGCCCACCCAGGTCGAGCCCGATCGGGCCGCGAAGCCGGGCCAGCTCGGCATCAGTCACGCCGGTTGCCCGGAGGCGCGCGCGCCGATCCGCCTGGGTCTTCTTCGAGCCGACGGCGCCGACATACCGGCAGCCGCGCCGAAGGCCCTCGACGATTGCCGGTTCGTCGAACTTCACGTCGTGGGTGAGCACGGCGACCGCATCGGTCGGGCCGAGGCCGATCTCGTCGGCCACCTCGTCGGGCCATCCCACGACCAGGCGGTCGACGTCCGGGAAGCGCTCGGGGGTCGCGAACGCGGCCCGCCCGTCCACGACCACGGTCTCGTAGCCGAGCTCGCGCGCCATCCGCGCGAGCGGCATCGCGACCTGGACCGCCCCGACGATCACCAGGCGCGGCGCCGCCGGATAGCCCTCCAGGAAGAACTGCCGCCCGGCGGCCGTCACGGTCGCCGAGCCACCGCGCGCAAGCAGCGTCCGCGCCGCCTGCGCGATCGCCGCGTCCGCCTCCGGCAGGCCGGTCGTGCCCGCGAGGCTCCCGTCGTCGGCGACGGAGAGCGACCTGCCCGGCGGTTCGCCGGCCCCGGGCGGATGCGGCCCGAATGCGGCGGGGGGCGCGTCTGCGGGGAGCGGGATCACCACCACCGAGCCGGCGCGCAGGCCGGCCGCGGCCACCACCTCCGGCCTGACGTACGGCTCGACGAGGACGTCGATCGTGCCGCCGCAGGCGAGGCCCACGTCCCACGCCTGCTCGTCGCTGATCCCGTAGCGGATCACGCGGCTCACGCCGTCGGCCCGCGCGGCCTGGATCTCCTCGAACGCAGCGCCCTCCACGCACCCGCCCGACACGCTGCCGGCCAGCCGCCCGTCTGCGGTCACGACCAGGGTCGCGCCCTCCGGACGCGGCGCCGAGCCGAACGTCCGCACGACGACGGCGCGGCCCAGCGTGGCGCCCTCGGACTGCCATTCCCGGATCGTCTCGAGCAGCTCGCGCATCGCCTCTCCCCTCCCCGTTCAGTCGCCCAGCGGACGCGCCGATGCCGGGTCGCCGAGGGCCGTGTCGGCCGACCCGGGCGGCGCCCCGACGCGCGGCACGATCGAACGGGCGAATCCGCTCGAAGCGTCCCCCGACCCCTCGACCTGGTGGACGCGCGGCGTGCCGGTTCGCGGGGGCCGCCCGGCGCTTCCGAGCCCAATGCCGCCGAGGATTGCGCCGAGCCGCTCCAGCGACGCGATCGACTGGATCGGCAGGAAGTCGTCGATCGACGGATAGGCGGCGGCCATCCCGGCCGCGATCGGCTGGTAGCCCTCGGCGCCGGCGAGCGGGTTGAGCCAGATCAGCCGGTGGCAGTTGCGCTGAAGCCGGGCGGTCTCCGTGCGGACGAGCTCGGGATCGCCCCGGTCCCAGCCGTCGGACACGACGATCACGACGCCGGAGGTGCGCAGGACCCGGCGCGCCCATCGCAGGTTGAAGGTGCGGAGCGAATCGCCGATCCGCGTCCCGCCCGACCAGTCGCTCACGGTCTCGCTGACGCGCCGGATCGCGAGGTCCGGGTCGCGTCCCCGCAGCTCGTGTGAGATCCGGGTGAGCCGCGTGCCAAAGACGAAGGACTCGGTCCGCACGCCGGATGCGCGGGTGAGCGCCTGCACGAAGCGGAGCAGGATCCGGGCGTGGCGCTCCATCGATCCCGAGACGTCGCACAGGATCACGATCGAGCGCGGGCGCTTGAGGCGCCGCCGCCAGACCCAGTCGACGAGGTCGCCGCCCGCCCCGAGGTTGCGGCGGTACATCGCCCGCGGCGCGAGCCGCCTGCCATGCGGGTGAAGCTCGTAGCGCCGGGTGAGCCGGGACTCGAGGCGCGGCTTGAGAAGGTCGATGAGCCGCTCGGCATCCCGCAGCTCCGCGTTCGTCATCCGGTCGAAGTCGCGATGATGAAACGCCTCGCCAGGGCTGAAGGCGCGCGGCGAGACCACCCAGCCCGCGTCCGCCTCCTGCTCGTCGTCGCCCGCCCCCGGCTCGGCCTGCTCGGGGCGACCTCGGGGCGGGCCGGGCCGATCTCGCCCTGGCTCCGTTTCCACGCCCGCCTCGCGATCCTTCGGCGGTCGCGGCGGCCGCGGAGCGCCCACCTCGAGGCCGGTCGGGGCGATCCGCGCCGTGTGCCGGCGCCAGAACTGGTCGAAGACCGCGTCGTACGTGTCGAGGTCGCTGCGCCGCCGGCAGAAGACCGCCGACCCCGCCGCGTGCACCTGGGTCCGGTCGCCGATGTCCACGAGCGTAAGCGCCCGGGCGAAGTCGAGCCCGCCGCCGAGGTCGGTCACGACGCCCGCCGAGCGGAGCGCGCGCGTGAAGAGGACCGCGTTGCGCAGGAACGTGGACCCGTCGAACGCGTCGAGCGGGTCCGGGACGGGGGCACGGATGCCGGTCATGGGCGGACGCCCGCGGGCTCCCTACGCTCCCGTCGCGACGAGCTCGTCGAGGTAGCCCGCCGCGGTCGCACCGCGGACCCGCCGGACGTCCTCCTCGTACTTGAGCAGGACGCCGAGCGTCTCGTCGACGACGTTCGGCGCCAGCTCGCGCGCGCCGAGGGCGAGCAGCGCGGACGCCCAGTCGAGCGTCTCCGCGACGCCGGGGACCTTCGTGAGGTCAGCCGTCCGGAGGCGGCCGACGAAGCCGACGACCTGGCGCGCGAGGCGCTCCGGCGTCTCCGGGACGCGGGCGAGGACGATCTCCATCTCGGTGTGCGCGTTCGGGTAGTCGATCCAGTGGTAGAGGCAGCGGCGCTTCAGGGCGTCGTGGACCTCGCGCGTCCTGTTCGAGGTCAGGATCACGCGGGGCGGCCGCTCGGCGGTGACCGTCCCGATCTCCGGGATGGTGACCTGGAAGTCGGACAGGATCTCGAGCAGGTAGGCCTCGAACTCCTCGTCGGCGCGGTCGATCTCGTCGATCAGGAGGACCGGCGCGATGCCGTCGGGCGCCTCCAGCGCCTGGAGCAGCGGGCGCTTCAGCAGGAACTCGGGCCCGAAGATGTCGTGCGCGGTCGCGCTCCCGATCTCCCCTCGAGCCTCGCGGAGGCGGATCTCGAGCATCTGACGGGCATAGTTCCACTCGTAGACCGCGGTCGTGACGTCCAGGCCCTCGTAGCACTGGAGCCGGATCAGCCGCGCGCCGAGCGTGTCCGCCAGCGTCTTCGCGAGCTGGGTCTTGCCAACGCCCGCCTCGCCCTCGAGGAGGAGCGGCCGGCCGAGTCGCAGGGCCAGGAAGACGGCCGTGCTCAGCGAACGGTCGGCGACGTAGTCGCGCCGGCGGAACGCGGCCTGGAGGCCCTCGATCGTCGCCAGCTCGCCGGGAAGCGCCGCGTTCTGCTCGTCCATCGTGCCTCGCTCGGGGTCGGGATTGGGCGGGATCGTACACCGGGGGTCCGCGATGAGCCGATGCGGAGGTTCGGGCGCCGCGCGCGGCGGGGTCGCGATCCCACCAGGCGCACCGGGCGCCGTCCCTACCCCTCCTGGGCGTCGAGCGATCGCGCATAGGGCGGGAAGCGGAATCGCATCTCTCTCGTCAGGATCCCGCCGTGGGCGAGGCGCGCGACCGTCCGGCGGTCGGGCGGCTCGCCGGCCACGAGCCACGGCAGCAGCAGGTCTGCCGCGGTCGCCCGCGAGTAGGCGCCGCAGGTCGGCAGGCCCAGGAACGTCGTCGAGCCGGCTCGCCCCAGCCACAGCATCGAGCCCGGATGCGCGGGAACCCCGTGGCTGACCACCCGCCCGCCGATCGCCGCCAACCCGACGAAGATCGTGTCCGAGGGGTCCGTTGACGTTGCGCCGGCGGTCAGCAGGAGATCGACGCGCGCCGGGCCGCGCACGAATCGGCGAAAGGCCGCGGCGACGGCAGCCGGCTCGTCCGCGACGTACGAGACGTCGACGAGCGTCGAACCCAGGCCGTCCACGCGTGCCCGGAGGGTCGCCTCGAAGCGCGCCCGCGCCGTGGCGGAGAGCGTCTCCTTGACGACCGCGGCGATGCGCCGCGGGACGTAGGGCCGAACCTCCACCACCGGGCGGGCGGGGCCCCCGCGGACCGCGATCGTCTCGGCGCGCACGAGCGATGCGGCCGAGAGGAGGTGCGGTCCCGTCTTGACCGAGGCGACGAGCGTGCCCTCGGCGACGAGCTGGCCGTCGAGCACGGTGAAGACCGCGACCCCGTCCACCGCGTTGAGACGCTCGAGGATCGGCACCCGGGCCCGGACCTCGCCGGCGTGGGCGGCCACGAGGTCGAACCGGGACTCGGACGGGCCCCTGAAGACGAGCCCCGGGCCGGCGACCGCCGCCGCGAGCCGTGCCGCGGCCGCGTCCTCGTGCACGTCGCCCGGTTCGGGGATCAGCAGCGTGATCGCCCGCGGCCGTGCGCCCGCCGCCACGGCCGACGTCCCGGGCTGCGTCACCTCCCCGCTCTCCAGGGCACGCAGGTCCGCCTCGTCGAGCCTGCGCCCCTTCGACCATCGCACGCCACCGACGAGCAGGTGACGGGCAAGGACGGCGCCTGCAAGCGCGGCCGCGGCCTGTGGCAGGGAGTCACCCGGGACGATCGAGACGACCTTCACGCGATGAGAGTACGCGAGGGCAGGGCGGGGCGGCTCGCCGGGCTGCCCCCGGTTCTGCTACCCCAGGCGTGCCCGGGCGGCCTCGATCGCCCGCCGCGTGTAGACGGTGGCCATCGCCCGCCGGTACTCGGGATCCGCGTGGATGTCGCCGGCCACCGTGATCCCGTCGGCGGCGTGCGCGGCCGCCTCCGCCGACGAGGCGCCGGCGGCCAGCGCCGCTTCGACGGCCCGGGCCCGGTAAGGGTGCTCGCCCACCCCCGTGATCCCGATGCCGGCGCCGCCGCCCTCGAAGACGACCGCGGCCACCCCGACCATCGAGTACCCCGACGCGGGCTGGGTGAGCGACGCGTAGGCGCTTCCGGCGTCGTTTCGCGGAGCGGGCAGCCGGATCTCGGTGAGCAGCTCGTCGGGCTCGATCCCCGACTGGAAGGGGCCGGCGAAGAACCCATCGACCGGCACGGTCCGGGCCCCCCGCCGTGACCGAAGCACCACCTCGGCGCCGAGCGCGAGCAGGCACGCCGGCAGGTCCGAGGACGGGTCGGCGTGGGCCAGCGACCCGCCGACCGTCCCCCGGTTGCGCACCTGGACGTCGCCGATCTCCGGCAGCGCGTCGGCGAGCACCGCGTAGTGGCGCGCGTCGGACGCCATCAGCTCCGCGTACGTGGTCAGCGCCCCGACGGCAAGACCGCCGTCGTCGAGCCGGCAGACGCCCCGCAGCTCGGACAGGCGGCCGATGTCGATCAGCCGGTCGGGATGGGCGAGACGAAGCTTCAGGAGCGGGATCAGGCTCTGGCCGCCGGCGAGGACCTTCGTCTCCGGGCCGTGGTCGGCCAGGAGACCCAGCGCCTCGTCGAGCGTGGCCGGACGGGCATACGCGAACCCCGAGATCATTCCCGGCCTCCCTTCGCCGCCTGGAGCGCAGCCCAGACCTTCGGCGCCGTGAACGGCATGTCGAGGTGGCGGATGCCGTGGACGCTGAGCGCGTCGATGACGGCATTGGCGACCGCGGCGGTGCTCGCGATCGCGCCCGCCTCGCCGACGCCCTTGACGCCGAGCGGGTTGACCGGCGAGGGCGTCACCGTCTCGTCCAGCTCGAAGTTCGGGAGCCACGACGCCCGCGGCAGGGCGTAGTCGAGCATCGACCCCGACAGCAGCTGGCCGTCGTCGTCGTAGACCGCCTCCTCCCAGAGCGCCTGGCCGACGCCCTGCGCGATGCCGCCGTGAAGCTGGCCGTCCACGATCATCGGGTTGATCTTCTTGCCGACGTCGTCGACGGCCACGTAGCGGACCAGGTCCACCACCCCGGTCTCCTCGTCCACCTCCACGACGGCCACGTGCGTCCCGAAGGGCCACGTGCAGTTCGGCGTGTCGTGGTACGAGGTCTCGTCGAGGTACGGCTCGAGGTCGGCGGGGAGGTCGAACCCGAGGTCGATGGCGAAGGCGATCTCCTGGAGCGTCTTGACCTTGTCCGGCGACCCCTTCACGAAGTAGCGGGCGCCCTCGACCTCGATGTCACTCGGCGACGCCTCGAGCATGTGGGCGGCCATCCGGCGGGCCTTCTCGCGCACCTTGCCGGCCGCCTTCACGGCCGCGGTGCTGCCGACGGACGAGGTCCGGCTGCCGTACGAGCCGTAGCCGAACGGCGTCCCCTGCGTGTCCGAGTGCTGGATGACGATGTCCTCCATCGGCACGCCCAGCTCGTGGGAGATGATCTGCGAGTAGGTGGTCTCGTGGCCCTGGCCCTGCGGCGAGGTGCCCATCGTGAGCACGATCTTGCCCGTGAGGTGGACCTTCAGGTTGGCCGACTCCCACATGGCCGCGCCCCAGCCCTCGCCGACCGCGCCGATCCACTTGGACGGCGCGACGCCGCAGACCTCGAGGTACGTCGAGAAGCCGAGGCCGAGCAGCTTGCCGCGCGAGCGCGCCTCGGCCTTGAGCGCCGCCCGGTCCGCGTAGCCGACGGTGGCGAGCGCCTTGTCCAGCGCCGGCTCGTAGTTGCCGGAGTCGATGTAGATCTTCGCGCCGTTGACCGCGGTTCCCAGGCCGGAGGGATTGTCGTACGGGAAGGCGTCGGGCGGCAGGAAGTTCCGCCGCCGGATCTCGGCCGGGTCCATCCCCAGCTCGTCGGCGAGGAGGTCCATCGCCCGCTCCACGACGTACGTGGCCTCTGGCCGCCCGGCGCCCCGGTAGGCGTCCACGAACGTGGTGTTCGTGTAGACGCCGGTGACCTCGCAGAAGACGTTGGGGATCTTGTAGCAGCCGGCGAGCACCCGTCCGTAGAGCGTGGTCGGGATGCCCGGGCCGATCGTGGAAAGGCGCCCGCCGAGGTTGGCGAACGTCTTGACCTTGAGGCCGGTGACCACGCCGGCGCGCGTGGCGGCGAGCTCGAGGTACGTGATGTGGTCGCGGCCGTGGATCGTGCTCTGGTAGTTCTCGCGCCGGGTCTCGACCCACTTCACGGGCCGTCCGCCGATCGCCTTGCTCGCGAAGAGCGAGAGGGCCATGTCCGCGTAGCAGAAGATCTTGCTGCCGAATGCGCCCCCCACGTCGGGGCTGATGCAGCGGAGCTTGTGCTCGGGGATCCCCATCGTGAAGATCCCCACGAGCAGGCGCTGGATGTGCGGCGTCTGGCTGGACATCCAGATCGTGTACTCGTCCGTGCCCGGGTTGTACCAGCCGATGTCGCCGCGCGTCTCCATCGGGTTCGGAATGAGGCGCTGGTTCACCAGCCGCTGCCGGACGACGATCTCGGCGTCCGCGAGGGCGGCCTCGGTCCCGGCCCGGTCCCCGACCGTCCATTCGAAGACGACGTTGTTGGGGGCGTTCTCGTGGAGCTGCGGCGCGCCCGGCGCAACGGCCTTCTCGGCGTCCACGACCGCGGGGAGCGGCTCCCAGTCGACCCGGATCGCATCGATGGCCTCGATCGCCTGCTCGTCGGTCTCGGCGATCACCGCCGCGACGCCCTCGCCGGTCCACTTCACGCTGTCCGTGGCAAGGACCCGGGGCGTGTTCACGTTGTTCCGTATCCCGGACGCGCCGCCGGCCGGCCAGGCCATCGGCAGCGGGTTGTACGGGATGTCAGCACCGGTGAAGACGGCGATCACGCCCGGCATCGCCTTCGCGGCGGACGTGTCGATCGAGCGGATGTTCGCGTGCGCGTAGGGGCTCCGCATGATCGCCATGCGGGCCATCCCGGGGAGCTTGATGTCATCGAGGTAGCGGCCCCCGCCGGTGATGAAGCGCGGGTCCTCGACCCGCTTGACGCGCTCGCCGAGGACGTCGGTCGCTGTCATCGTGCCCTCCCCTCAGCCTGCAGCGCCGACGGACGGCGAGCCCATGATCCGGGCTGCTTCCCGGATTGCCGCGACGATGTTGTGGTAGCCCGTGCAGCGGCAGATGTTGCCCTCGATCGCGTGGCGGATCTCCTCCTCCGAGGGATCCGGATTGCGCGCGAGCAGGTCGGACGCACACATGAGCATCCCGGGCGTGCAGAAGCCGCACTGGAGGCCGTGCTTCTCCCAGAAACCCTGCTGGAGCGGGTGCAGCCCGCCTGCCGGGGCGAGGCCCTCGACCGTCTGGACGTGGCTCCCGTCCGCCTGGACGGCAAGCATCGTGCAGCTCTTGACGGCAGCCCCGTCCACGAGGACGGTGCAGGCGCCGCACTGGCTCGTGTCGCAGCCGACGTGGGTGCCTGTCAGGTCGAGGTCCTCGCGCAGGACCTGGACCAGCAAGCGCCTGGGCTCCACCTCGACCGTGCGGGCCGTGCCGTTCACGACGAACGCGACCTGTTCGCTCACCACGCGACCTCCTTGCTCCAGCGGGGACGAATCCGGAACGGGGCTCGCTCGGGTGCAGGCCCGCATCTCCATCGCGGGCCGGTGCCGGTGGACGGGCACCCCAACGCGTCGACGCGCGGAGCGGCCCGCTTCCCCCTCCGCGGGGAAGTGGCAGGGATGGTTGCACCGGGGACGCCGCGGCGCAAGGGGGCATCGCGGGAGGAGACCCGCGGCGGGCGGCGGGCAGGCGACGCCGTGAACCCGTCGGCGGCCGCGCGAGACGGCGCGCGACCGGCCCGGGGACCGACGGGCGGGACGGGCGCTACCGACCCCGGGGCCGCCCGCGAGGATCCGGTCGATACTCCCCGAGGGCAGCGCTTCGCAGGTCGATGGCCCGGGGGTCGAAGCGGCGTTGCAGCTCTTCCGGGTCCCCGGCCAGCAGGCGGGCCGCCTCCCCGAGCAGGCCGATCAGCGCCTGGGCACGCGCCGGATCCAGTCCGTCGAGTCCGCCCGACGGCGCGAGGCCGACCCGCGCCAACCCGCGGCCGCCGAGCGACGCTGCATAGCTCGCCGCCCAGGCAACCTCTTCCAAGCCCGGCGATCGCCGGCCGGTCGCGTCGGCGACGCCGACGATGATGCCGCGATCGCCGGGCGCTCTCGCGATGGTCCGCCAGCTTTCCGGGCCGGAAATGAGGTCGAACAGGTAGCTCCGGTACGACAGACCGAAGAGCGCCTCGGCGCCCAGCGCCTCCGCGTCCCCCCCGGTGATCGCAAGGGTCGCGTGCGCCTCGGCCGGGAGCCCGGCAAGCAACAGGCGATGGACCGCCGCGAACGCCGTGCCGGCCCCCGCGCCGCCCGGGAGCGTGGCGACGGGCTCGTGGATCTCGATGACGGGGCAGCCCGCGGCGATCACGGCCGCCAGGGTCGCGGCCAGGGTCGCGGCCGCCGGCGACGCGGCGGAAGCCTGACCGTCCGGCGCGTCAGCCGCGTTCGAGGATGCTCGTGGCATGCCGGCAGGGAGCGCGACGCGCGCCCATGGGCCGGCGACGGCGAGCTTGACCGGCAGGCCGATTCCCTCGGCAGCCGCCGCGTCCCGGGCGTCCGTCCAGGCCTTCACCAGCGTCGACGGGTCATCCGAGCGGTGCACGATCCCATCGGACAGGAGCCCGAGCCCCGCGTCGGCCTGCGCCACGAGGACGACCACGAGCGCCCGGGCAGGCGGCACGTCGGCCGGCCGAGGGTAGCTCCCCGCGAGTGTCGCGAACATCGACGCGAAGCGTACGCCGCCCGCAACGCAACGACGCGCGGGGTACTCTCGGTCCATGCCCGCCATCGGTGATCTCCTCGCGGATCGCTATCGCATCGACACGCGCCTCGGGGCGGGCGGCATGGGGACCGTCTGGCGCGCCCACGACCTGCGCCTCGACCGCGACGTGGCAGTCAAGGTGCTGATGCCGAGCTTCGCCGGCGACCCGGTCCTGACCGAGCGGTTCGACCGCGAGGCGCGCGCGCTTGCCGCCGTGGCGAGCCCGCACGTGATCGCGATCCATGACGTGGTGACGACGGCCGGGAGTGATCCCTTCCTCGTGATGGAGCTCTGCCCGGACGGGTCGCTCGGTGACCGGCTCGACGCTGCCGGCGCCCTGGCGGTGCCCGTGGCGCTTCCGCTGCTCGCCGACGCCGCGGAGGGCCTGGTGGCGCTCCATGCGCGCGGCATCCTCCATCGGGATGTGACCCCGCGCAACGTGCTTCTTTCGGGTGGCCGGGCGAAGCTCGGCGACCTGGGGCTGGCGCGCGCCGGAGGGGCGAATGAGCGACCTCCGCTCACGGAGCTGACCGCGACCGGGACCACCATCGGGACCCTCGCGTATCTCGCGCCGGAGCTGCTCGAGGGCGAGCCGCCGTCCCCAGCGTCCGACGTCTACGGTCTGGGGGCGGTCGCCTACCGAACCCTCTCGGGCGTGCTGCCGCATGCGGCGGGGAACGTTGCCGAGCTGGTCAGTGCCCGCCTGCTCCCGGTTGCACCCCTCGGCGAGCACCTGCCGGGCGCGGCGCCCGCCCTCGCGTCGCTCGTCGCACGCGCGCTCGACGTTCGGCCCGAAGCGCGTCCGAGCGCCGCCGAGATGGCGACGGGGCTGCGCAACCTCGCCGTCGCCGCCGGCGGACCAGGCCCCTCCGCACCGACGGCCGCGGGCGGGATCGCGGTGGGACCGGGAGCCGGCGGCCCTGCCGGGGCGACGGGACCGGACGCCCCCACGCGGACCGCCATCGCAACGCTGTCGGGCGTGCTCGAGACGGGCGATCGGTCGCGTCCCGCGACCCCGATCCCATCGCGGCCGGGCCACGGGTCGGATCGCTATCGCGGCCCATCGCTGTGGACAGGCGAGATTCTCCTCGTCGCGATCGTCGCCGTGATCGTGCTCCTGGTCCTGCTCGCGATCGCGGGGGCATTCGGGGGTGGACCGTCCACCCCGCCCGGCTCGAGCGGGCCCGCGCCGTCGCCGTCGGCATCTCCGGCCGAGTCACCAGTCCCGAGCGCGTCACCAAGCTTCCCACCCTCCCCGATCGCCGACGCGTTCGTCGTCGCCGCGGCGCGCGCCGCCGACGTCCGTGCGGCGCTCGACGCGGCACGTGGTCCCGGCGCGCTGAAGGGCAAGGAGGCGAAGCAGCTGAGCGACCTCCTCGACCAGGTGGCGGGCGCGCTGGCGGGTGGCGATGCGGCCGGGTCCGCCGCGGCGACCGGCCGCCTCGCGGCGCAGGTTCAAGCCTACGTGTCGGATGGCATCGTCAAAGGCGAGCCGGGCCAGGCCCTGGAAGCTGCGGTCCGCGAGCTGGTGACGGCGGTGGCGTCCCTCCCCTGACCCGGCGTGCCCGGCACGCGTCGGGTCAGGCCGACGCCCCTACCCCCGCGCCCGCGCCCGCGTCCGGAGGCGGCCCGGGCGGAAGGGCGAACGTGGGGCTGCCTTCGTCTTCCGCGCCGAGCTCGCCGACCTGCGCGCGCAGGGCCGCTGCGCGATCGTGCAGCTGTGGGCCGAGCGCGGCGAACTGGTCGATGTACGGCCCGACGCTGTCCCAGGTGTCCCGAAGGTCCTGCACCGTGACCCTGGGCATGCCGGTCATGTCGCTCACCTGGCCGATGATCAGGTTGATCACGTCCTCCACGTTGTTGCAGTGCCCGAGGCCCTCGCTGAACGAGGCGATGTGCGTGTGCAGCGAGGCAACCATCTCGGTGCACTTCGTGGCGAGGATCGCGAGCCACTCGCCCAGGCTGTCGGCATGGCTCTTGAGATCCAGGATGGGGCTCCGGATCGCGTCCTTCGCCGTGTCCAGGGCCGACGACACGCCCGAGATTGCCAGCTCGAGGGCCACGTTCGCCGCCTCGGCTGCCGTGTTCGCGACGGCCGCGGCGGCATCGGCCAGGACGCCATCCCCGAGGTCCACGCTCGGGATCCGAACGTTGGGCATCACCAGGCTGTCGATCCCTGCCAGCACGGTGGTGCAGGCCGCCGAGATGGACGCGGCGTTCGCCTTCGCGTTGGTCGCGGTCTCGCCGAGCTGCTGGGCCATGCCGAGCTTCGCGTTCATGTCGTCGAGGCCGGCCTTGACGGCGTCCCGGATCACCTGGAATGCCGACTTCCCGCCGGACAGGGCCCCGACGACCGCGTCGATCTGGGCGACCTGGTCCTCCGCGTATGCCTCGAACGCGCCGATCACGAGGTTCATGCCGTCGTAGGTGGCGCGAGCCTGGGGCGCTTCGATGTCGATGAAGCCGCCGGCGACATCGAAGATCGCGGCCTGGGCCTGGAGACGTGCCGCGCGGCCCCCCGGTCCACTCGTGTCGCCGGGCGACGCGCCCATGATCCGCTGCACCTTCGACCCGCTGCCGGCACCCCCGGCCCCTGGCGCCGGAGCCGGTCCGCCGGGTCCGCCGCCCGCGCCGGCGGACGGACTCGCGCCTGCTCCGGGCGCGGCGGGAGTGCCGGTGGCCGCGTGGCGCCCGGCGGTCACGCCCGTCCCCAGCCAGACCCCCACGACGTTGTTGAT
>JADGQH010000205.1 GCA_017881985.1 Chloroflexota bacterium
GACGGCGAGCTCCAGGTGGGGATCATGAGCGCGCCCGCGCTCGGCGAGCGCTGGCAGGCGGCGCGCGGCATGGGTGCCTGGGCGATCGGGCGCGACGGGACAGCGCGCCCGATCAGGACGTCGGACGTCGGGCGAATCGGCGACGCCCAGCTGCTCTACGGGAGCCGGCGGGAGAACGTCGGGTCCGGCCTGATGCCGGGCTTCGACGCGACGATCGACGCCGCGTGGCGCGATCGAGGCTTCGGCGACTTCTGGGCCTACGCCCTGGTCGCGGAGGGCTCGGCCGAGGCGATGATCGAGTGCGGGATGCACACCTGGGATGTCGCGGCGCCGCTCGTGCTGATCGAGGAGGCCGGCGGCCGCGTCACCGACGTCACGGGAGCCCGGCGAATCGACGCGTCGTCGTTCGTGGGCTCCAACGGCCACCTCCACGACGAGCTGCTGCGGCGGCTGACGACCGCCCCCTGACGGGCACGGGCCGCGCCACCCCCGTTCACGCCCCGGCGGCGGCCAGGCTCTCCCCGAGGATCCCGATCGCGGCCTCGACCTCGGCCGGGGTTGTCACGAGCGGCGGGATGATGCGGGTCACCTGGGCGTAGGAGCCCGCCGACAGGATGATCAGGCGCCGCTCCAGCGCCTCGGCGATGACCCGTCGTGCCAGTTCCGGGTCCGGGACCCGCCCGTCTCCGACGCGCGGCTTGACGAACTCCAGGGCGACCATGCAGCCGAGCCCGCGGACGTCGCCGATCGCCGGCCGCCCGGCCGCGAGGCCGCGGAGCCCTGCCAGCAGCTGCGTGCCGCGGTCCCGGGCATTTGCCACAAGCCCTTCCTCCTCGATGACGTCGAGGGTCGCGTTCGCGGCGGCGCAGGCGACGACGTTGCCGCCGAACGTTCCGCCGTGGGCACCCGGACGCCAGCGCGCCATCAGGTCGGCCCGGGCGATGATCCCCGAGAGGGGCAGCCCGGACGCGACGCCCTTGGCGAAGACCAGGATGTCCGGCTCGACGTCCCAGTGGCGCACCGCGAACAGCTCGCCCGTGCGGCCGAAGCCCGTCTGGACCTCGTCGGCGATCAGCAGGATCCCGTGCTGGCGCGTGATCTCGCGCAGGCGCGGCAGGAAGCCGGGCGGCGGCACGATGTAGCCGCCCTCGCCGAGGATGGGCTCGACGATGATCGCCGCCACGTGCTCCGGGTAGGTCAGGGTGTGGAGCGTCAGGTCGAGCTCCGCCTCCCAGTCGCAGGTGCAGGCGGCGTCCGGCGCGTGCCCGCCGCCCGCGGCGCGGTAGCAGTACGGGTACGCCGTCGCGTAGACGGACCCGGGCAGGGGCTCGAAGTCGGCCCGGTAGACGTTCTTGGCGGTCGTCATGGCCATCGTCTGGGCCGTCCGGCCGTGATAGCCGCCCCGGAAGACGAGGACGACCGGCCGCCCGGTCGCGACGCGGGCCAGCTTGACGGACGCCTCGACCGCCTCGGCGCCGGAGTTCGAGAGGAAGGCCTGCCAGGGTCCGCCCGGCAGCAGCGTCCGGAGCCGCTCGTAGAGCCGCAGGCCCGGCTCGTGGAAGACGATGTTCTGCTGGCCGTGGAGCAGCTTCGCGGCCTGCGCCTGGACGGCCGCGACGACGCGCGGGTGCGCGTGGCCGGTGTTCGTGACGCCGATCCCGGAGCTGTAGTCGAGGTACCGCTCGCCGTCGGTCGTCACCAGCCAGCTGCCCTCGCCGTGGTCGACGGTGAGGTCGGTGATGCGCGACCAGACGCCCGGCACCACTCCTCGGTCGGGAAGCGCCGCGGTCGTCGGGGCAGCTGCGGTGTCGGCCATGCTGGGGCTCCTTCGCTGGGCGCCGGTCAGGCCAGGACGCCGGTCAGGCTGCGAACGCGGCTCAGGCGGCGCGGTCTCGCCGCTGGAGCAGCGTGCTCAGCAGGACCGCCCCGACGGCCGTTCCGAAGATGATCGTGCCGATGACGTTCACCTGGACCGGCACGCCGATCCGGGTCGCGCCGTAGATGTACATCGGGAGCGTCACGGTCGAGCCGGCCGTGAAGTTCGTGATCACGAAGTCGTCGATCGAGAGGCTGAAGGCGAGCATCGCCGCGGCCAGGATCCCCGGGAAGATGAGCGGGAAGGTCACCTTCCAGAACGTCACCATCTCGGTCGCCCCCAGGTCCATGGCCGCCTCCTCGAGGCGCCGGTCGAAGCCCGCGAGGCGCGCCCGGATCGTCACGACCACGTAGCTGATGTTGAACATGATGTGGGCGATCAGGATCGTCAGCTCGTTGCGGGCCATCCCGATCGACACGAAGAGCGTCAGGAGCGACGCACCCAGGACGATCTCGGGAGTTGCCATCGGCAGGAAGATGATCAGGTTCGTCGCGGCCCTGCCGCGGAACACGTAACGCGTCAGGCCCAGGCCGATCAGCGTGCCGAGGATCGTGGCCACGATCGTCGAGATGAAGGCGATCCGCAGGCTCGCCATCACCGCGTCGCTCAGGCCCAGCGGCGCGAACGGGTTGAGCCACGCATCGAAGCTGAACTCGCGCCAGGCGAAGTTCGACTTGCCGGCCGGCCGGTTGAAGCTGAACAGGATCATCACCGCGATCGGCAGCATCAGGTAGACGATCGCGGCGAACGTGTACACGAACAGGGCGTTGTGGCCGAGCCAGCGCCGGATGCGCTGGGCGGGCGTGCCGTGGGACCGGGCTGCCGGCTGGAGCGCGACGGTCGTCATCCGTCAGCCCGCCGACGACATGAGTTCCTCGGTCCCGAGGAGTCGCGCGTACACCGCTACTGCGACGAGGATGCCCGCCATGAGGATGAAGCTGAGGGCGGCCGCGGTCGGGTAGTCGTTGTTCACGAGGAACCGGCTCTGGACCACGTTCCCGATCATCTTCGTGGCCGGCGTCTGGCCGAGGAGCTCTGCGTTCACGTAGTCGCCCATGGCGGGGATGAAGGTCAGGAGCGTTCCCGCGAAGATTCCCGGGAGGGCCAGCGGCAGGGTGATCTTGCGGAACGCGCTCCACGGCGTGGCATAGAGATCCTGGCCGGCCTCGAGGAGGCGCTTGTCGATCTTCTCCAGGCTCACGTAGATGGGGAGCGTCATGAACGGCAGGAAGTTGTAGGCGATCCCGGAGATCACCGCGACCGGCGTCGCCAGGATCCGGACATCGTCGCTCACGAGCCCCGCGCTCTTGAGCGGGCCGAGCAGCAGCCCGTCGTCGCCGAGGATGGTGCGCCAGCTGATGACCCGCAGCAGGAAGCTGGTGAAGAACGGGGCGATCACCAGGAAGAGCAGCAGGTTCTTGTACTGCCCCGCCCGGAAGGCGATGGTGTAGGCGAGGGGGAAGCTGATGAGAAACGTGGCGATCGTCGCCGCGGCGGCGAAGAACACCGACCGCACGATCTGCTCCTGGTACCGGCTCAGGCCGTCGGTGTAGTTGTGGACGTTGGCCAGGCTGAACGTGAACCCGTGCTCCAGGGAGCCGCTCCAGAAGGAGCTGATGAACATCTGGATCGACGGGTAGATGTAGAAGATCGCGAGCCAGATCAGCCCCGGCGTCAGCAGCAGGTACGGCACGATGAAGTGGTAGCGACGGAGCAGCGCGGTCAACGTCTCCCTCTCGGCACCGATGCGCTGACGTCAGGCCGCGGAGCGGCTGGTCGCCCAGCCGTGTCGCAGCCCGATCGGGTCGATCAGTTTCCCTGCAGGGTGGAGAACTGGTCGTTGAAGTACTTGTCCTCGTCCGCCGACAGCGCTTTGAAGATATGGGTCTTCGCCAGGGTTGCGGCATCCGGGAACATGAGCGGGTTCTGACCAAGCGCCGCGACGGTCTTGTCGGCGTTCTTGGCGATCGCCTCCTTGGAGCCCTTCACCGGCGACACGTACTGGACGTAGGCGGCGATCTGCGCGGCGATCGTCGGGTCGTAGACGTAGTCGATCATCAGCTCGGCCGTGTACTTGTGGGCCGCGCCCTTCGGGATGAGCATGTTGTCCGTCCAGATCATCCCGCCGTCGGAGGGGATGACGAACTTCAGGCTGGCCTTCTCGAGCTGGGCCTGGATGATGTCGCCGGACCAGGCGGTGCCCAGGACGAGGTCGCCCTTGATGAGGCCCTCCTTGTAGTCGTTGCCCAGGAAGCTCCGCACGACCCCGCCGTCCAGGGCCTTCTTGATCTCGGCGATCGCGGCGTCGCAGTCCGCATTGGTGGCGGTCGCCGGATCCTTGCCGAGCTTGAGGAGGGTCAGGCCGATCGTGTCGCGCATCTCGTTGAGGAGCCAGACCTTGCCCTTCCAGCGGGGATCCGCGGTCCACAGCGCGGCCATCGACGTCTGGCTGCCGACGACCTTCGAGTCGAACCCGAGGCCGGTCATGCCGGACTGCCAGGGGGCGCGCTTGTTGTTGTCCGGGTCCCACGGCTGGTTGCGCAGGTTGTCCGACTCGTTCGCCGCGAAAGCCGGCGTGTTCGCCGTGTCGATCGTCTCGACCCAGCCGAGGCCGATGATCTTGGCGGCCATCCAGTCGGTGAGCACCACCAGGTCCCAGCCGGTGTCCTGGCCGGCCTCGAGGGCCGGCCGGATCGTGCCGAAGAAGTCCTCGTTGGCGTTGATCGTCTCGCGGTAGTTGACCTTCGTGCCGTACTTCTTGGTGAACCCCTCGAGGGTGGGGGACTTCGGCGGGTTGGATGAGTCCTGGTCGATGTAGAGCGGCCAGTTCGCGAAGTTGAGCTCCGCGGCCGGGCTCGGCTTCGGGGTTGCGGACGCAGCCGGGCTCGGGCTGGCCGCCTGCGACGGCCCGCTCGACGGCGCCTCGGACGCCGCGACGGACGGCGCAACCGACGGCGCCACCGACTGCGCCGCGGTGCCGCATGCCGCCAGGAACGCCGCCACGCCGGCAAGCGCGGTGCCCTGGAGCATGCGCCGGCGTGTCAGCGCGCGGTCGAAGAGGCTGGGGTGTTGCTCGGACATGCTGCTCCTCCTGCGGGCGGCGGCTGCCGCCCTCGAACCGGCGCTATTCCCCTGGCGATGTGTCCGCGGCGGATGCACCCACCGCGAACGTGTGATCCGGCGACCAGGCGAGGTGGACCGCCTCGCCGGGCCGATGAAGCGATCCGTGGATCGTTCGCTCGACGTTCTGCTCGTAGACGGAGATGCGGCTGCCGTTCCGCGTCTCGATGACGTACTGGGTGCTCACGCCCAGGTAGGACGCATCGAGGACGGTCCCGCTCAACACGTTCAGGCCGCTCGGCGGCACGGCGTCCGCCCCGAAGAGGCGGATCTTCTCGGGCCGGACGCCGACCTCGACGTCGGCGGACCCGTTGACGGCCGCTTCCGGGACGCGGACGACGGCCTCGTCGGCAAGGCGCACGCTCGCATATGGCGCGCCCTTCTCGAGCACGGTCCCGGATAGCAGGTTCGAGACGCCGAGGAAGCCGGCGACGAACCGGGTCTGGGGCCGCTCGTAGAGCGTCTCCGGGTCCGCCAGCTGCTCGTAGTGACCCCGATTCATGACCGCGATGCGATCCGACATCGTCATCGCCTCTTCCTGGTCGTGGGTCACGTAGATGAAGGTGATCCCGACCTCCTGCTGGATGCGCTTGAGCTCCAGCTGCATCTGCTTGCGCAGCTTGAGGTCGAGCGCGCCGAGCGGTTCGTCGAGAAGGAGGACCGCGGGCCGGTTGATGAGGGCGCGGGCAAGCGCGACCCGCTGGGCCTGGCCGCCCGAGATCTGGGTGGGCTTGCGCTTCTCGAACCCCGGCAGCTCGACCAGGGCCAGCATCTCGGTGACGCGACTGCGCACCTCGGCGTCCTTCAGGCCGCCCTTTCGACGCAGGCCGAAGGCCACGTTCTCGAAGATCGTCAAGTGCGGGAAGAGGGCGTAGTTCTGGAAGACGGTGTTGACGTTTCGCCGGTACGGCGGGAGCCACGTGACGTCCTGGCCCTGCAGCTCGATGAGCCCGG
>JADGQH010000035.1 GCA_017881985.1 Chloroflexota bacterium
GCACCGCGGCAAGCTGATCGGCCGCGGACGGCCCGAGGCTGACCAGGCCGGCCGCCGCGGCCCTCTTCATGCCGTCGTTGGTGTCGTCGTCCCCGAGCACCTGCAGGGTGGGCGGACACCCGGGCCGAACGTGGGCGATGGGCGAGCCGAGGCGATCGGACTCGTCCGCGAAGCTTTCGCGCGTCGCGACCACTCTTGGCGGCTACGGCCGCGGCTGATCAACCGAGGCCGGCTGGCCGTAATACGCGGCTGGGCCGTGCTTGCGCCTGAAGTGCTTGTCGAGGAGCGAAGGAGGGATCGGTCCCGTCCCGGGCTCGATGGCCAGGGTGTGGATTGCCTGGCGCGCGACCTGTTCGAGCACGATGGCGTTCACCAGGGCCTCGTGGGGCGTTGCGCCCCAGGTGAACGGCCCGTGGCCGGCATCGAGGCACGCCGGCACGTCCGTCGGATCGATGCCGGCCTCCGCGAAGCGCTCCACGATGACGCGCCCGGTGTGCGCCTCGTAGTCGGTCTGGATCTCTGCGTCGGTAAGCCACCGCGTGACGGGCACGGGGCCGTGGAAGTGGTCCGCATGGGTCGTCCCAAGACACGGGATCTCGCGTCGAGCCTGCGCCCAGGCAGCTGCATGCACCGAGTGCGTGTGCACGACGCCGCCCACCTCCGGGAAGCTGCGATACAGCACGAGGTGCGTGGGCGTGTCCGATGAAGGGCGCCCGGTTCCCTCCACGACGCGACCATCGTCGAGGGAGACGAGGACGATGTCCTCGGGGCGGAGCGTCGCGTAGTCCACGCCGCTCGGTTTGATGGCGACGATCCGGGCATCGCGATCGATCCCGCTGGCGTTCCCGAATGACAGCACCACCAGGCCCGCCTCCACGAGGCCGAGGTTCGCCTCGAACACGCGCTCCCTCAGCTCGGCGTGTCGCATGCTCGATCCCTCCTGCCGCCCATCCTCACGAAGGGTCAGCTCAGCGCCTTGACCGCCGCCCGCTCGATGGCGAGCCCGTTCTTGTGGCGCGCGAAGAACTCCTCGAAACCCTGGACGTCGTGCGGGTCGGGCCGAACCGGCGCTCCGATGCTCTTGGCGATCCACGCATCGAGGTAGTCGGGCAGCGACTGCCCGGCGTCGGCGCGGAGCATGAAGGCGGCCAGCACCGCCATGCCCCAGGCCCCGCCTTCGCCAGCGGTGGCCGGGATGCTGACGGGGACGTTGAGCGCAGCGGCCATCATGCGCTGCCCGGTGTCGCCGCCCTTGAAGAAGCCGCCGTGGCCACGGATCTCCTCGATGACGACCCCTTCCTGCTCGGTGAGAATGTTCAATCCGGTCCGGAGTGAGCAGAGCGAGGCGAAGTACATCGCCCGCACGAAGTTCTCGAGGGTGAACTTCGCGTCCTGGCTCCGCGCGAAAAGGGGCCGGCCCTCGGTGAAGCCAGTCATGTGCTCGCCCGACACGTAGTTGATGGAGAGGAGCCCGCCTGCGTCCGGATCTCCCCGCACCGCCAGGGGCAGGAGCCTCCCGTAGAGGTCATCGAGCCGTGTTTCGACGCCCAGCGCCCTGGCCACCTGGCCGAAAAGGCCGATCCAGGCGTCGAGGTCGGAGGACCCGTTGTTCGCATGGGCCATCGCCACGGGGCTGCCGTCGGGCGTGACCACGATGTCGATCTCCTCGTGGACGCGGGCCAGGCTCTTGTCGAGCACGATCATCGCGAACACCGAGGTGCCCGCGGAGACGTTCCCGGAGCGTGGGCGCACGGCGTTGGTGGCGACCATGCCCGTGCCCGCGTCACCCTCGGGAGGGCACAGGGGGATGCCGGCCGGGAGAGTGCCCGATGGGTCGAGCAGCATCGCGCCCTCGGCGGTGAGCTTCCCCGCGGGGCGGCCGGCGGGCAGGACGGCGGGGAGGATGTCCCGGAGCTTCCAACCAAGCTTGCGCGGCGCGATGAGGGCGTCGAACTTCGCCATCCGGGCGGCGTCCCAGTCGCCGATGCGCGGGTCGATGGGGAACATGCCCGAGGCTTCGCCCACGCCGATCGTGTGCTCGCCGGTCAGCTTCCAGTGGACGTAGCCGGCCAGCGTCGTGAGATGGGCGATCCGCGCCACGTGCGGCTGCTTGTCCAGGATCGACTGGTACAGGTGGGCGATGCTCCACCGTTGCGGCACGGCAAAGTCGAGGAGCGGGGTCAGCTCGGAGCAGGCCTCGCCGGTGATGTTGTTCCGCCATGTGCGGAACGGCACGAGCAGGTTCCCGTCGACGTCGAGGGCCACGTACCCGTGCATCATCCCGCTGACACCCAGGGCCGCGACGGTCTTCAGCTCCACGGAGTAGCTGGCGCGCACGTCGGAGACGAGCGACGCATAGCAGGCGGCCACGCCCTTCCAGGCGTCTTCGATGGCATACGTCCAGACGCCGTCCTTGAGCTGGTTCTCCCAGGCATACGTGCCCGATGCCAGCGGCGTCGTGTCGGGGGCGATGAGGGACGCCTTGATGCGGGTCGAGCCGAGCTCGATCCCGAGGATGGCGCCTCCAGCCCGGATCAGCTCCGCCGCGCTCACCTGTCGTTGGTTCACTCGACGATCCTCCCGCCTTGCGGCGTCTTGCCGTTATCCGGTTTACCGGCTCAGGTCCCGGCGCTTCGCGCCGCCTGTCGATCATCCGCGAGCTCGCATCCCTCGTCTAGTGCGGTCACCGCACGGAGCTGGACGGCGATGCAGGAAGGCGATCCTACAGGCTGCCCGATACCGGGTAGCTGCCGTCATGGGTCCCCATGCTTCGACCATTCGAACTCGACAGGATGGGTTCGACGGACCGGCTGCTATCCCGGACGATGAGCTCAGGCTCGAGCCGGACGGCATGTGACGGCGGTGTCCCGACCACACGACGCGACCCAGGCGCTGCGGCGATCGACTGGTCGATCTCGCGCACGGCGAGGGCGCCTGCGTCGCGCAATGGCTGATGGACCGTGGTCAGAGATGGCCAGAAATGCGATGACTCGGCGATGTTGTCGGTGCCAACTACGGCTAGGTCCTCCGGGACTCGTCGACCGAGCCGATGCGCGGCGTGGAGCACACCCAGCGCCATCTGGTCGTTTGACGCGAAGATCGCGTCGAGGTCCGGCCGCTTGTCCAGGAGGTCGTACAGGCCCTGCTCGCCGCTGTTGGGAGACCAGTCGCCGATGGCCACTGGATGCTCGTCGGCCGTCAGGCCGTGCGCCTCCAGGGCTCCGCGCCACCCGAGCCTGCGCTCCCGGGCCTCCCACCAGCTGAGCGGTCCGGTGATGATCCCCACGCGGCGCGCCCCTCCGGCAAGCAGGTGTTCGGTGGCGATGCGGCCGATTGCGGCGTTGTCGATCGCGATGGACAGGAGCGAGGTCTGGCCCCCCATGCCTCCGACCAGCACCACCGGGAGCGGCAGCTCCGGCCCTTTGCCGTGCGACCAGACGCGGTTCTCGCCAACCTCCGGAATCGCCCAGATGATGCCGTCGACCTGCCGCGAGAACAGGCTGCTCAGCAGCGCATCGACGTCGCGTGTCTCCGGATCGTGGATCAGGTTGAGCGAGATCGCGTATCCGAGATCGGCGGCCTGCTCTTCGATCCCCGTGAGAACTCGCGACGGTCCGAAGTAGTCGAGCCCGTAGCCGACGACGCCAATGATGTGGCTGCGGCCCTGGGTCAAGCTTCGGGCGAGCATGTTGGGCGTGTAGCCCGTGTCGGCGATGATCCGGCGAACCCGCTCCAGCGTCTCGAACGCCACGTCCGGCCGGTTGTTCAGCACGCGCGAGACGGTCTGCGTCGAGACGCCCGCGGCCCGGGCGACCTCCTTGATCGTCATTCGTCTGCGCGTGGCCATGGCCTGCTCCGGTCGGCGTCGGGCGGTGGTGTCGATGCCACCAATCATCTTGACGGCTGGCATCCGGTGATGCTAGGGTGTTAGCGGTCCCGTTACCGATAACGGGAACGATAACAGGGAGGCGAGAAACCGGCAAGCACGAGTCTCGATCCCGGATCTGGCCCGCGGAACGCACGCCGCCCAGCTTTCAGGTAGACGCCCGCGGCGCGCCACGTCCGCTCGGCTGACCTCGCGACCGGGACGAACACGATCACGCGTGCTCGCCGCGGCCAACGTTCCGCCGAGTACCCAGCCCAGATGGCCGTCGTGGAGGAGTGCCGATGGTATCCGGAACCACCTGATGCGCCGCGGCGCAGTGAGCATCCCCCGCTGCGCCTGTCCGGCAAGGGCGCCCTCCTCGTGGGCGAGCTCTCTCGGTACCTCATGGGTTACGCAGAGACACGGAGACCAGACAATGCAGAAGACAGGATTCCTCCCCCGGATCGCGATGGCGCTGGCGATGACCGCATTGGTCGGCGCCTGTTCGTCGGGCGCCACGACAGCCCCCAGTGCCGCCGCCCCGAGCGCCGCCGCCCCGAGCGCCGCCGCCCCGAGCGCCGCCGCCGCCGCCAAGACCTTCGCGGACATGACGGTCGGCTTCATTCAGACCGGATCCGAGAGTGGCTGGCGCGCCGCGAACACGGCCTCCTTCAAGGAGACCGCGACCCAGAAGGGCATCACCCTGAAGTTCTATGACGCCCAGAACAAGCTCGAGAACCAGGTCTCGGCGTTCCACCAGTTCAACCAGGACCCGTCGGTCAACGTGATCATCCTCGCGGCGCTCGACGTGACCGGCTATGACGACGTTCTCAAGGAGGCCAAGGCGGCCGGCAAGGTGGTCGTCCTCGAAGACCGCCGCATCGACGCCGACCCCAGCATGTACTACACGTACATCGGCTCGGACTTCATCAACGAGGGCCACGAAGGGGCCGCCGCGATGTGCGACCTCCTGAAGGCGTTTCCCGCTGACAAGCACAACGTTGCCGAGATCTCCGGCGCCGTCGGCGCATCGGCCGCCATCGACCGCGCCAAGGGCTTCCGCGAGAAGATGGGCGACTGCGGCATTCCGGACCCGACGAGCCTCGGCCTGAGCCAGACCGGGAACTGGGGCGTCCCGGAGTCCAAGGCCGTCATGGAGGCCTTCCTCAAGAAGACCAAGAACATCCAGGGCGTCTTCGCACACAACGACGAAGAGGCCATCGGCGCCATCCAGGCGATCAAGGAAGCCGGCCTGGTCCCCGGCAAGGACATCATGGTCGTCGGCTTCGACGCGACCGCAGACGGCTTCAAGTCCCTGATCTCCGGCGAGATGGGCGCGGACATCGAGTGCAACCCGCTGCTCGCTCCGCAGGTCTACGACGCCGCCCTGAAGGCGTTGAATGGCGATACGTCGCTGCCGAAGTGGGTCCCATCGCAGGAAGGCGCCTTCTTCGCGGCCCAGGGCAAGGACGCGCTCCAGGCGATCCTGGCAACCCGCAAGTACTAACCACCATCAGGAGCGGGTGCCGCTGCACACGCCTGCGGCACCCCGGGAGGAGAGGTGGCCCCGTCCGCCTCTCCTCCCCACCAGCCGCCCTTGGCCTGGGACATCGCGCTCCAGGACCTGAGCTCGGGATAGGGGTTCTTCATGACCGGTCCCGCCACCGACATTGTCGTGATGGAGAACATCGACAAGTCGTTTCCTGGCGTGCATGCCCTCAAGCAGGTGAACTTCTCGCTGGCCCGCGGCGAGATCCACGCGCTGGTCGGCGAGAACGGCGCCGGCAAGTCGACACTCATCAGGGTCCTCACCGGTGTCGAGCGACCTGAAAGCGGCACGATCCGCCTCGATGGCATCGAGGTGACCATCCGCTCCCCCCTGCATGCCCAGTCGCTGGGAATCAGCACGGTCTACCAGGAGGTCAACCTCTGCCCCAACCTGACCGTGGCGGAGAACCTCCTCATCGGTCGGCAGCCGATGAAGCGGCGGCACGTCGACTGGAAGACGATGAACCGGCAGGCCCGGGAGATACTCCAGGGGCTGGACATCGCGATCGACGTGACTCAACCCCTGGGCTCCTACTCGATCGCCATCCAGCAGATGGCAGCCATCGCGCGAGCCCTCGTGATCTCGTCGGCCAAGGTCCTGGTGCTGGACGAGCCGACCTCGAGCCTGACCGGGCACGAGACCGATCAGCTGTTCCGCGTGATGCGCAAGCTGCGCGGCGAGGGCATCGCGATCGTCTTCATCACCCATTTCCTCGACCAGGTCTACGAGGTAAGCGACCGGGTCACCGTCCTGCGCAACGGATCCGTCGTGGGGGTCTACGAGACGGCGAGCCTGCCTCGACTGACGCTGATCACGCTGATGCTCGGGCGGAGCCTGACCGAGCTCGACGACATCAACCGCCACCGGATCGAGAGCAGCCAGCACATCGGGACCGAGTCGCTCCTCGAGGCCGAGGGAGTCGGCGTCTTCGGCTCGATCGCCCCGTTCGACCTCGTCCTGCACGCCGGCGAGGTCGTGGGGTTCGCCGGCCTCCTGGGTTCCGGGCGGACGGAGATGGCGCAGCTCCTCTTCGGGATCGACCAGCCGACCACCGGCTCGATGACGATGGACGGCGCGCCCATCCGGAAGTTCTCGCCCATCGGCTCGATCGAGCGCGGGGTCGCGCTCTGCCCCGAGGACAGGAAGGCCGAAGGGATCGTGGCCGACCTGACCGTCAGGGAGAACATCATCATGGCCATGCAGGCCAGCCGCGGCTGGTTCCGGCACCTGAGCACGAGCGACCAGTACGCGATCGCGGAGCGGTACATCAAGCTCCTGAACATCGCGACGCCTTCCGCAGATCAGCCGGTCAAGAACCTGAGCGGCGGGAATCAGCAGAAGGTCATCCTGGCCCGCTGGCTGGCAACCAACCCGCGCCTCCTGATCCTCGACGAACCGACGCGCGGCATCGACGTGGGGACGAAGGCGGACATCCAGAAGCTGGTCCTGTCGCTGGCCGAGGAAGGCAAGTCGTGCATCTTCATCTCGTCGGAGCTGGAGGAGGTCCTGCGCACGAGCCACCGCATCGTGGTCATGCGGGATCGCGCGAAGGTGTCCGAGTTCGCCGGTGACGTCGACGAGCAGGAGCTCATGCAGGCGATCGCGGGCGGCGAGTCATGAGCACGCTGCGCTCGGTCATCAGGGTGGGTGGAGTCCGGGACAGCCGGCTGATGGTCCCGATCGTCGCCCTGGCCGCCATCCTCCTGATCGATCTCATCGTCGTCCCGGGGTTCTTCAATCTCGAGATGAAGGACGGCCACCTCTACGGGAGCCTGGTCGACATCCTGCGCAACAGCGCGCCGACGGTGGTGCTCGCGATCGGGATGACCCTCGTCATTGCGACCGGCGGAGTCGATCTCTCGGTCGGCGCGATCATGGCCATCGCCGCCTCCGTCGCCTGCATCCTGATCGACCCCAGGATCATCGGGCTCAACCTCCAGGGGAACATCACCGCCGTCGTCGGTGATCCGACCTACAGCTTCGCGCCGATTCCCGTCGTGATCGTGGCATCCCTGGTGGTGGCCGTGGCCTGCGGCCTGTGGAACGGTGTCCTTGTCTCGTTCGGGCGGATCCAACCCATGGTGGCGACCCTGATCCTGATGATCGCCGGTCGGGGCATCGCCCAGCTCATCACCAACTCCATCAAGATCATCATCTTCAATGACGCTTTCGCGTACATCGGCAACGGCTTCATCATCCTGCCGTTCTCGCTCTTCATCGTCGTCGCGCTGTTCGCGGGTGCCTGGCTGCTGACGCGCCGCACCGCGATCGGCCTGTTCGTTGAATCGGTCGGCATCAGCTTCCGCGCGAGCCTGTACGCGGGCATCAACGAGAAGCGGATCAAGCTCTTTGCCTACTCGTTCTGCGGGTTCTGCGCAGGCGTCGCGGGGTTGATCGCGGTGTCGAGCATCCGGACCTCCGACGCGAACCAGATCGGCCTGTACACCGAGCTGGACGCAATCCTGGCGGTCGTGATCGGCGGGACGCTCCTCGGTACGGGCGGCCGCTTCTCCCTGCTCGGAAGCGTCCTCGGTGGCCTGGTGATCCAGGCCACCCAGACGTCCATGTACGCGATCGGCGTCGCAGCCAGCGCCATCACCGCGGTCAAGGCGGTCATGGTCATCATCGTGATCATTCTCTACTCGCGGCAGGTGCAGGACCTGGGCGGCAGGCTCGTCGCGCGACTGGGACGGAAGCAGGCCGCCACATGATGCAGACGTTGGGCCTGCGCCTCGCCAACAACCGCAAGTTCCTGCCACTCGGGGCGACCGTCGCGCTGTTCGCCATCGCGTTCCTTGCAGGGACGATCTTCTTCCCGGGAATGCGCGACGGGCAGTCGTTCTTCAACCTGTTCATCACGACCCCCTTCCTGCTCATCCTGGTCGTGGGCGAAGGCCTGGTGATCATCTCGGGCGGGATCGACCTGTCGGTCAGCGGCGTGCTGGCGCTGACCACCGTTGCCTCCGCGGCGCTCCTCAGGGATGGCTGGGACCCGTGGGTCGTCATCGGCCTGATGCTCGGGATGGGCGTGCTGTTCGGCGCCGTCATGGGCCTGTTCATCGCCTATCTCAGGGTCCAGCCGTTTATCGCCACGCTTGCCGGCATGTGGCTCGCCCGCGGGCTCTGCTACATCATCAGTGACAGCGAGATCCGGATCTACAACCCGCTCTACCGAACGCTGTCCGGGACGCGCATCCTGATCCCCGGACTGGCCGACCCGGTGACCAAGAAGGGTGACTACGTCACGATCCTCGTCGTCGTGGCGCTCGTGGTGCTCGCCGTCGGCATGTATATCGCCCATTTCACGAAGTTCGGGCGAACCATCTATGCAATGGGCGGCAACAACGGCCTCAATGAGCAATCCGCCCGCCTGATGGGTCTGCGGGTCGACCGGACCAAGGTGCAGGTCTACATGCTGAGCGGCTTCTGCTCGGCGCTCGCCGGGATCGCGTACAGCATCTACGTGGGTTCAGGCCATGGAACGCATGCAACGGGCATGGAGCTCACGACCATCGCGGCCGTGGTCATCGGCGGGATGGCGCTCACGGGTGGCGAGGGCTACCTGCTCGGCGGCTTGTTCGGGGTGCTCATCACGGCGCTGATCCAGAGCCTGATCCAGTTCAACGGCCAGCTCAGCTCGTGGTGGACCAGCATCGTCATCGGCGCCCTGATGCTCGTCTTCATCGGCGTCCAGAGCCTCCTGGCCACGATGAACGCCCGGCAGCTCGCTGCTGGCCGGCTCGGGAGCCCGGGGGCCCGCTCGGCGACGGCCGGGCCGCGACGCAGCCTGCTGCGTGATCGACGAGTGCTGATCGGCGCTGCAGCGGTGGTTGTAATCCTCGTGGTCGCGCAGGTCGTCGGGGCACAGAACCCCTCCGGCGCCTCGGGAGGCGCCGCCGCGTGCACCCTCAAGCCGTTCCGGCAGGATCACGCGGCCGAGCTCATCAAGGGCGGTGCCGTGATCGCGTACGAACGCAATGGGGGGTCGGGCTGCGTTGACGAGCTGTACGCCATCTACCCCGATGGGCGGATCGTCGGGGACAACGGCGCGCAGACGGTCAAGAAGCAGGCGCTGCCGGCGGACGTCGACGCGCTGCTCGGGAGCATCAACGACCTTGGCTGGTTCACCGACAACATGTACTCGACCACGGAGATCCAGTGCGGGCAGTGCTTCACCTACTACACGGCAGTGTCCTACAAGGGCGTCCTGAAGACGGTGAAGGCGGTCGACGGCGGGACGGCCGCTCCGGCCAACTACTGGCTCATGACGGGGCGCCTGTCCACCATCCTCCCCGCATTCGGGGCTGGTGCGCAATGAGCGAAGGACGACCGACGATGAGGGCGCGCTGGAGGCTGGTCCCGGCAATCGCCTGTTCCCTCGTGCTGGCCGGCTGCGGGTACATCGTGACGCCCGAGGACGACAGCTCTCCCTCGCCGGCGGCGACGGGGGCATGGACCGCCGTTGCGACGAAGGTCGACGCGGCGGCTGGCGCGCTCCATGTCGACGTGACCATCCGGAACGAGACCGGCGCGTGGAGCGCGATGCAGGCGCCGGCCGATCAGCCGGCCGTGCTCACGCACAGCGACGGCACGTCGACCAGCTGCGCCACGGTGTTCGTCGGGACCGGAGGCACGTCGATCGCGCCGGGCTTCCAGATCCGGGGCTACACGGGCGGCACGAAGCTCAAGCCGGCCACGCAGCTCCTCTACGTCGAATGCGCGGGTGCCACCCCGGCCGCAGGTTCGAAGCTCTCGATCCCCTACTCCTACATCACCGGCGAGTTCAACTACTACTCGCCGACCGCCGCGATCGGCGCGAAGCTGGCGGTCGATCTCGACAAGGTGGCGGCGGACCTCAAGTACCCTGTCGCCGCGCCGGTCACCGGCGTCATCGAGAAGGCCGACGCGAAGATCGTCGCGATCAACAACTGCACGCTCAGCCTGACGAGCGCGAAGCGGAACGCCGATGGCCTCGAGCTCGCCTGGCAGACGACCAATCCCACCGAGTACCCGACATACGTGCACATCGGGACGCCGCCGGTGGTCGGCTCGGACGGCATCATCTACGGCTTCTACGTGAGCCCGCACCTGGCAGACGCCCCCATCACACCGGCCGGCCACTCCGCGGACTGGACCACGGAGGTCGCGGTGCCGCGAGATGTCACCGGTCTCTACATCCTGGTCAGCGTCGAGTCGAAGCAGCAGAAGACGTTCGTGAGCCATGCGGTCGACATCACCAGCAAGTAGCCCCGCAACGATCCGCGGCTGCGCCTCGGCTTCGTGCCCCGCCACGGAGTCTGCCGTCGGACGAGCGTTACGAGCCACCAGGTTCGAGACGAAGGGCGGAGCGCCGTCCGATCAACACGAGCGACCGCCACACGATCCGTGTGCGGGCCGCGCAACGGCAATGAAAGCGAGATGACGCGATGAAGCCCCTTGGCGAGTACGAGGTCTGGCTCGTCACCGGAAGCCAGGAGATGTACGGGGACGAGACGCTTCGCCAGGTGGCCGCGAACTCCAAGCGGATCGCGGCCGAGCTCGACTCCTCGCCGGCGCTTCCCGTGCGCGTCGTGCATCGCCCGGTCGTGACTTCGTCGGAATCAATCGCGACCACGTGTCGCGACGCAAACGCGAGCGACACGTGTGTCGGCGTGATCCTCTGGATGCACACGTTCTCGCCGGCACGGATGTGGATCGCCGGGCTGCAGGCGATCCGGAAGCCGCTGCTCCACCTCCACACGCAGTTCAACCGCGATCTCCCGTGGGCGGAGATCGACATGGACTTCATGAATCTCCACCAGTCGGCCCACGGGGATCGCGAGTTCGGCTATCTCGCGACACGGATGCAGGTCGCCCGGAAGACCGTGGCCGGGCACTGGCAGGACCCGCAGGTCGTCGGTCGGATCGTCACGTGGGCACGGGCGGCCTGCGCCTGGCAGGAGGCGCAGCACCTCACGGTAGCCCGCTTCGGCGACACGATGCGCCATGTCGCGGACACCGAGGGTGACAAGGTCGAGGCCCAGATCAAGCTCGGCGTGGCCGTCAACGGCTACGGCGTCAGCGACCTCAGCGACGCGATCCGGGCGGTACCGGGCGCCGCGATCGACGACCTCGTGCAGCGGTACGAGCAGGAGTACGACCTCGCGCCCGAGCTGGCCGAGGGTGGCGACCGTCGCGGGGCGCTCCTCGAAGCTGCCAGGATCGAGGCCGGCCTGCGGGGGTTCCTCGAAGCGGGCGGGCACGGCGCCTTCACGGACACGTTCGAGAACCTCGACGGGCTCCGCCAGCTGCCGGGACTCGCGGTCCAGCGCCTCATGGCCGACGGGTTCGGTTTCGGGGCGGAGGGTGACTGGAAGACCGCGGCGCTCGTGCGCCTCGTGAAGGTGATGGCAACCGGCCTGCCCGGTGGGACCTCGTTCATGGAGGACTACACGTACGACCTCGACCCGGCGGCTCCGAAGGTCCTCGGAGCGCACATGCTCGAGGTCTGCCCTTCGATCGCCCGCAGCCGCCCGCGGTGCGAGATCCACCCACTCTCCATCGGCTCGAGATCGGATCCGGTTCGCCTGGTCTTCGATGCGGACACCGGACCGGCGGTCGTGGCGGGCATGACCGACCTCGGCGAGCGATTCAGAATCGTCGCCAACGTGGTCGACATCGTCGACGCGGGGCACGAGCTGCCGCGCCTGCCGGTCGCTCGCGCCGTATGGCAGCCGAGACCCGACCTGCGCACGGCAGTCGAGGCCTGGTTGATCGCCGGGGGCGCACACCATACGGTGCTCAGCCGGGCGGTGGGTCCCGAGCCCCTCGCCGACTTTGCCGAGATGGCCGGCATCGAGTTCGTGCTCATCGATGAGGAGACTCGGGTGTCGGCGGTCCAGAAGGAGCTTCGCTGGAACGCGGCCTACTACCACCTGGTCCGTGGCCTCTGACAGGAGGCGGCGACCTGCGCCCGGGCGCGCATTCCCTGACGACTCCGTCCCGCCGGGTTCTCCTCCTCTCGGCGGGACGGAGTCGATCGACTCGGGCGACCCGGCGCAGGACACGCGACGTCCGCGACTGCGCTGGGTGTGACGGGTGGCGCTGGGTGATCGTTGCCCGGCGTCCGATCCTGTGATGACGAGGTTCCCGGACGGTTTCGACGTGCAGGGTCCGGTTCGGGCCGAGGTCGCCGACCCCGCTGATCGACTCCCTCGCGCGAAGCGCCCACGATCGAAGCGAGGGAGGATCCTAGAGCCCGAGAAGGAAGAGGGGCGCGAGCGTCAGGAGCGCGGCCCCGACCTGGAGCGCCAACACGAGCAGCGCCTGCTTCGGCGCACGAGGCAGCCAGGTGATTGCGAAGTACGCCACGATCGGAACCTGTGCAGCCATCAAGAGCTGGTAGACGCGGGCGGCCGCACCTTCATCCGCCTGGCGCGCCACGCCGAACACCGCGACGTGCCAGAGAAGGAGGACCAACGCTCCGAGGGACATCGCGATCGGGAGGAAGGCACTCCGCTTCTTGATGATTGCCCCGACGCTCACCAGCACTCCCCTGCCGATCCGCCCAGGAATCTGCCGCTGGTGCGTGACCACGTCCGACAGACTACGTCGGTGGAGCCTGGAAGGCCCTCTGCTCCGCGGACCGCTCTGTTCCCGAACGAGACCGCGACCCACCGCGGCACGTCGAGGACACTCTTGCCGTGCCTCTTGGCCCCACCGGCCATCCTCGGGAGGTACCACCCCCAGCAGGCACTTCCACGCTCACTCACAACGCTCGCGAGCTTTCGACGACCCAGGGCAGCGCGTGGGTTGTGGGTAGGCGACGGCGGCTTCCGCATCGTCGAACACGACACCCACGATCGCTCCGGATTTCGGCCGCTCGAAGGGGCAGAATCGGTGACGTTCGAGCCCGATGCACGCGGGCTGGCTCGAGGAGCTGCCGATGGACTCGGCCCGCCAACAGGAGATGGTGTCCGGAGTGCGAAGCCTCGACAAGCGCACGCCCGTGCGCGAGCCGAGCCCCGGCAGCGCCGGACAGCGGCCGCGGTCGAGGCCGATGCGCGTCATCTTCACGTTCGCCGGAGGGCAGGGTCACCTGGACCCGCTCGTACCCATCGCCCGGGCTGCCACTGCGGCAGGCCACACGGTGGCATTCGCCGGGCGGCCGTGGATGGTCCCCAAGGTCAAGGCACTCGGCTTCGCGTGCTTCCCGGGCGGCACGGACGAAGGCCTCGAGCCGGTGACCCGGCCGCTGGTGCCGATCGACATGGAGCGTGAGGGGCGCGACCTGATCGTCGGCTTCGGGCAGCGCGTGGCCCGCTCGCGAGCGCCCGATCTCCTTTCGACGTTCGTGAGCTGGCGGCCCGACGTGGTCGTCTGGGAGGAGACGGATCCGGCGGCCGCGATCATCGCCGAACGTCTGGGTCTGCCGCACGCTGCGGTCCCCGTTCTCGCATTCGGGCTGCTGGGCGTGCCGTTCGCAAAGGGCTATAACCCGGTCCGCGAGGAGTACGGCCTGGAGCCGGATCCTTCCGGCGGGATGTTGAGTCGCTACCTCGTGCTGTCGCCGTTTCCCGACGCCCTGCGCGATCCGCGACACCCCGCCCCGCCGACCTCGCACGGGATCCGGATCCTCGATGTCGATCGAAGCTCTCGAGCGGCGGTCTCGAGGCCGGATTGGACCTCCGCGATCGAGGGTGCACCGTCGATCTACTTCACCCTCGGAACCGTCTTCAACCACGAGTCGGGCGACCTGTTCGCCCGGGTGCTGGCCGGGCTCCGCGAGCTCCCGGTCAACCTGCTCGTGACGGTCGGCCGCGAGATCGACCCGGCGACGCTCGGCCCTCAGGCGGCCCACGTGCGCATCGAGCGGTTCGTCTCCCAGGCCGAGATCCTGCCCCACGTGGATCTCGTCGTATCGCACGGTGGTTCGGGCAGCGTTCTTGGCGCGCTCGCCCACGGCCGGCCGATGGTGGTCCTGCCGATGGGCGCCGACCAGCCGCTGAATGCAGCGCGGATCACCGCCCTCGGGGTGGGTCGATCCCTGGATGCGATCGCAGCCACGCCCGACGATGTCCGCGCGGCAGCGGCCTCGGTGCTTGCCGATGCCACCTACCGCGAGTCCGCCGGCCGCGTCGCCGACGAGATCGCCGCCCTCTCCTCCCCCGACGTCGCCGTCGGCCTGCTCGAACGGCTGGCACGGGAGCGGCGCCCGATCTGCGAAGCGGCGCCACGAGGCGACCCCGCCGCTTGACGTACCCAACGTCCTCTGACTAGAGTCAGAGAAGTGACCAACCTGGAGGTTCAGGGCGTTCGTCGGTTCAACCGTGAGGTTGCCGAGCGGATCGGCGCGATCACGGATCAGTTCCTCGGTCGCGACCGGCCCATGGGCGAAGCGCGGGTCCTCTGGGAGGTCGGCCCTGAAGGCACGGAGGTGCGGGCCCTGCGAGCGCGACTCGGGCTCGACTCCGGCTACACGAGTCGCGTCTTGCGCTCCCTCGAGCAACAGTCTCTTGTGGTGGTCGGCTCGAGCCCGGAGGATCGAAGGGTCCGCCGCGTCGAGCTCACGGAAGCCGGGCGCGCCGAACGCGCGGAGCTCGATCGTCGGTCAGACGACATCGCGTCGAGAATCCTCGAACCCCTCGGCGCCGGCCAACGTGCGCGGCTCATTGCGGCAATGGCAGAGGTCGAGCGTCTGCTCCAGGCATCCGCGGTGCGCTTCGCCATCGAGGATCCGAGCTCAGCAGATGCCCGGTCGTGCCTCGAGCAGTACTTCTCCGAGCTGGACGAACGCTTCGAGACGGGATTCGATCCGTCGCTCGGCATCTCCGCCGACGCGGAAGAGCTGACCCCTCCCGCCGGTGTCTTCCTCATCGCCAGGATCCGCGAGCGAGCCATCGCCTGCGGAGCTCTCAAGTTCCATCCCGGGGCGCCGGCGGAGCTGAAGCGGATGTGGGTCTCGCCGGACGCCCGCGGGATCGGGCTCGGGCGGCGGCTCCTGCAGGAGCTGGAGGGGCTGGCGCGCGACGCGGAGGTCAAGGTTCTGCGGCTCGAGACGAACGGTGCCCTGGGCGAGGCAATCGGGCTCTACCGCAGCAGTGGCTTCCGCGAGGTCAAGGCGTTCAACGCCGAGCCGTATGCCCACCACTGGTTCGAGAAGCGCCTGGCATAGCCGGGTCGGGCTGGTCGGAGCCCACGGGGAACGCTGCCGGGGATCGTCGGCCCGCCGCAACAGGCCACGACCGGGTATCGTCCGTGCCGCCACCCCAGTCCAGAGCCGGAGGCAGCCGTGACACTCGCCGACTTCCCCCGCGTCCCGCTCCTGTTCGGTCCGTCGCCCGTCCAGCGGCTGGACCGCCTCACGAAGCACCTCGGCGGGGCGACGGTCTGGGCGAAGCGCGAGGACTGCAACAGCGGCCTCGCGTTCGGTGGCAACAAGGTCCGCAAGCTGGAATACCTGCTGGCCGACGCGCTCGCGCAGCGCTGCGACACGCTGGTCTCCATTGGCGGCGTCCAGTCCAACCACACGCGCCAGGTCGCGGCCGTGGCCGCACATGCTGGTCTCCGGTGCGTCCTCGTCCAGGAGAGCTGGGTGGACTGGCCTGACGTTACGTACGACCGGGTGGGCAACATCCTCATGTCCCGCCTCATGGGCGCCGACGTGCGCCTGGTGAAGGCCGGGTTCGGGATCGGGTTCAAGGAAAGCTGGGAGCAGGCGCTCGCGGACGTCGTCGCGGGTGGCGGCAAACCCTACGCCATCCCGGCCGGCGCCTCGGATCACCCGCTCGGCGGCCTGGGGTTCGCGGGCTGGGCCGAGGAGGTGGCTCGCCAGGAGGAGGAGCTGGGCGTCTTCTTCGACACGATCATCGTCTGCTCGGTCACGGGTTCCACGCAGGCCGGGATGATCGCCGGATTCGCCGTCCTGGAGGACGCGGGCGGGCGGCCGCGCCGCGTCGTCGGCGTCGACGGGTCGGCCACGCCGCTCGAGACACGCGAACAGGTCGCGCGCATCGCGCAGCGCACCGCGACCGCCATCGGGCTCGGGCGTGACCTGCGCCCCGACGATGTCATCCTGGACGATCGGTATCACGCGGGCGTCTACGGGATCCCGGACGAGTCGACGCTCGAGGCCATGCGCCTGGCCGCGCGTCTGGAGGGCATGATCACGGACCCCGTCTACGAGGGGAAGTCGATGGCCGGCCTGATCGACATGGTCGCCCGCGGCGAGATCAGGAAGGGGAGCAACGTCCTCTACGCACACCTCGGCGGGCAGCCGGCGATCAACGCCTACGCCTCGCTTTTCGCCTGAGCTGCGCGGGGGTGGCCCCGGCGATGAGCACCAGGTGGTTCCTGGGAATGGCGACCACGCACCTCGGGCGTCGCCTGGTGGGGCCAGTTGAAGGAGCGATTCCTCGGGCCCGCCGTCGCGGCACTCGACGAGCCGCTGGCGACGTCGCTGGCAGCCGAGGGCCGCTCGATGGGCTGGGACGCGGCACGGGCGGAGGCGCTCGCCGCATCCCTGACCTGAACGGCGCGCCGCTCGGCCTGGGCGCTGGCGCCGGAGCTACGCGGA
>JADGQH010000206.1 GCA_017881985.1 Chloroflexota bacterium
AGCTCGACGAGCCGTGCCGTGAACCGTTCGAGCACTCGCCTGTCGACGTAGACGCGCGTCGCGGCGGTGCAGTCCTGCCCGCCATTGATGAGCGCGCCCGCCGTGGCGCCGCGCGCCGCGGCCTCGAGATCGGCGTCCGCGTGGACGATCACGGGAGCCTTCCCGCCCAGCTCCAGGTGCGTGCGCTTGAGGTTGCCCGCGGCGAGCGCCTGGATCCGGCGCCCCGTCTCCGAGTCGCCCGTCAGCGAGATCAGGTCCACGTCCGGGTGGGCGGCGAGCGCCGAGCCGACGACGTCTCCGCGGCCCGTGATCACGTTCAGGACGCCGGCAGGCAGCCCGGCCTCCGCGGCCAGCTCTGCGAGCCGGATCGTGGTCAAAGGCGTGGACGAGGCGGGCTTGAGGACGACGCAGTTGCCCGCGGCCAGCGCCGGGCCGATCTTCCAGATGGCCATCCAGAGCGGGTAGTTCCAGGGGCTCACCTGGCCCACGACACCCAGTGGCTCGCGGCGGACGAAGCTGGTGTGGCTGCCCGAGTACTCGTACGCCGCCTTCCCCTCCAGGTGCCGGACGGCGCCCGCGAAGAAGCGCAGGTTGTCGACCGTGAAGGGCAGGTCGGAGTCGCGGCGAAGCTTGTACGCGGAACCGGTCTGGAGCGTCTCGAGGAGCGCGAGCTCGTCGGCGTGGGACTCGATCAGGTCGGCAAGCCGGGCCAGGATCGCCGCTCGCTCGGGCAGGTAGCGCCGGCTCCAGCGTCCGTCGCGGAAGGCCGCCCGCGCCGCCGCGACTGCCAGGTCCACGTCCGTTTCCGTGCCCGCCGGAACGCGCCCGACCAGGGCCCCAGTCGCCGGGCTGTGAACCTCGAGCCACGCCCCACCGGCGGCCTCGACCGAGGCGCCGTCGATGAACATCGGGTAGTCGCGGGCAGCCTGGGTGACCATGCGGGCTCCTCGATTGGCGCGCCGCCGGACGTGCGGCGCGCGGGGCGGCGTCGGTGTGGCGGGGAGTCTAGCGCGCGAACCCGGTACGATCGACCGATGTTGCGCCGCACCGGCCGCCTGCGCTCGCGATCGCGGCTTGCCGGCCTCCTCCTGGTGGCGACGGCGACGGCCGCCGCGTGTGGGGGGACGTCGGGCACCTCGGCGACCCTCCTGCCGACAGCCACGCAGGCGGGAACCCGGACCGCGGCGCCATCCGCGTCCGTCGCGGCCCCGACGCCACGCCCCGCCCTCTCCCCTGCCCCGTCGGCGAAGCCGCCCTGCTGCACGCCGGCCGCGACGCCGTCGTCCTTCTGGGCGGCCGTCACGCGCGGCCTGACCGCGGCGCGGCACCTGCAGGTGACCGCGTCCGGTCCGAGTCCCGGCGTGCTCCGGTTCGAGCCGAGCGCCTCGGCAACGATGGTGAACGGCACGATCGTCTTCGTCTGCACCGGCGGCGCCGCATACGACGGGCAGTCGCGTTTCGCCCGCGTCCCGGGGAAATGGACGTGCGGCGCCGGGGCGCTCGTCAACGGGTTCCGACAGATCGGCCAGCCCGCCGATTCGTGGAGCGCGAACAGCCCGGGCGACGCCTCGATCACCGAGTCCGTGACGGTGGGATCCGATGGCTCGTGGACATGGGCCTATGGGGGAATCTCCGCCTTCCTCGGTGGCCGGATCACGGCTCGTGTCAACCTCGACCCCGCGACCAACCGGATCCGGACGGCGCAGCGAACCGACCCGACGGGCACCACCACGTACGCGTTCGACTACGCCGGGTCCTTCCCCGCGCTCGCCGTCCCGGCGCACTGACGCCGCCGGCGCGTCACCGGGTGAGTCGCGCCGCCTCCGAACGGAGCAACGCCCAGGCGTGCGCCACGTGCCGCGGCTCCGTGCGGAGGTTGCCGATCGCGACGCGAATCGCGAATCGATCCTGGAGCCGCGTGTGCGAGAGGAAGATCTCGCCCGAGGCATTGACGGCCGCCATCAGCCGTTCGTTCGCGGCATCGAGGCGAGCCCGGACCTCCGGGTCGTCCTCGCGACCGACGAGCTCAGCCGGGCGCCAGCGGAGGCAGACCGTCGAGAACGGGACGGGCGCCAGGCGTTCGAAGTCCGGGTCGGCGTCGACCTGCGCGGCCAGGTCCGCCGCCATCCGGCAGTGCGCGTCGATCCGACGGCGCAGCCCCTCGAGCCCGAAGTATCGGACGAGGAACCACAGCTTGAGCGCACGCATCCGCCGCCCGAGCTGGGGCTGGTACTCGTTGAAGTCGTGGACCGGCTGCTCGCGATCCAGCGTGCGCAGGTACTCCGGCACGAGGCTGAACGCCGCGCGGAGCGAAGGCATCCGCCGGCTGAGCAGAAGCGATGCGTCGAGCGGCGTGAAGAACCACTTGTGGGGGTTCACCACGATCGAATCCGCTCGTTCCCAGCTGACGAAGAGCGCCCGGCGCGCGGGCAGGAGTGCCGCCGCGCCGCCATACGCCGCGTCGACGTGCAGCCAGAGCCCCTCGCGCTCCGCGACGTCCGCGATCGCCGGCACGGGATCCACGGCCGTCGACGAGGTCGTCCCGATCGTCGCCACGACCGCGATGGGCAGGCGCCCGGCTGCCCGATCCGCCGCGAGCGCCGCCTCCAGCGCATCGGTCCGCATGGCGTACACGTCGTCGGTCGGGATCCGGCGACAGGCGCTCCGGCCCAGGCCCAGCGTCATGCAGGCCTTCTCGATGCTGCTGTGCGCCTCCTCCGACGCGTAGACGACGGGCGCGCCGATCTCCGGGCGACCCGCCAGCCCGAGCGCAGCCGCGTCCAGGCCGGCCGCCTCGCGGGCCGCTGCGATCGCGATGAGCGACGACGTCGATGCCGTGTCGGTCAACAGCCCGTCGAACACATCGGGCAGGCCGAGCGCGCGGCGCAGCCAGCCGACCACCACCTCCTCGAGCTCCGTGCCCACCGGCGAGGTCCGCCACAACATCGGGTTCTGGCCCAGCACGGCCGTGACGAACTCGCCGAGGATTCCCGGACCCGAGGCAGTGGTCGCGAAGTAGGCCAGGAATCCGGGATGCTGCCAGTGCGTCGCGTTCGGTTCCACCAGTCGCGCCACGTCGCCGAGGATCGCCCCGATCGGCTCCGGGCCGTCCGGCGGCTCCGACGGCAGCTGATCACGCAGCGTGCCCGGCTCGATCGGCGGCAGGATCGCGAAGTCCTCGACGTGCTCGAGGTAGTCCGCGAGCACGTCGACCGTCGCGTGGGCGGCGGCCCGGAACTGCCCCGGGCTCATGTCGCCGAGCCCGCCGAGCTGGGCGGGGTCCAGGTCGTCGAGCGTCGCGAGAAGGCCCGCGTCGTCAATCGGCAACGTCACGCCTGGAGGCGCTCCGCCATCCGGTCGAGCTCCGTTCGCAGGGCAGCGGGCAGGCGGTCGCCGAAGCGCGCGTAGTGCTGCTCGAACTGCGGGAGCTCGGCGACGATCGCCGGGCCGTCGACGCGGAGGAGCTCGGTGAGGTCTGCCGGCGCCATGTCGAGGCCCGTGGTGTCGAGGTCGCTGGGCTCCGGCAGGAAGCCGATCGGGGTCTCGACCGCCCGCGCCTCGCCGTCGCCGCGGCGGAAGATCCACTCGAGGACGCGGCTGTTCTCGCCGAAGCCCGGCCACAGGAAGCGCCCGCCCTCGCCGCGCCGGAACCAGTTCACGTAATAGATCCGGGGCAGGAGCTCCGGGCTCGTCGCGGCGCCGACCTCGAGCCAGTGGGCCCAGTAGTCCGCCATGTTGTAGCCGCAGAAGGGCAGCATCGCGAAGGGGTCGAAGCGCAGCTTCCCGACCTCGCCCATCGCCGCCGCCGTAGTCTCGGAGCTCATGATCGAGCCCATGAAGACGCCGTGCGTCCAGTCGAACGCCTCGCGGACGAGCGGCACGACCGTGGACCGGCGCCCGCCGAACATGATCGCGTCGATCGGCACGCCCGCCGGGTCCTGCCATTCGGGGGCGATCGCCGGGTCCTGTCCCGCAGGCGCCGTGAAGCGGGAGTTCGCGTGGGCCGCCACCCGGCCGGCATCGGGCGTCCAGTCCTTGCCCGTCCAGTCGACCAGGTGGGCGGGCGGCGTGTCGGTGAGGCCTTCCCACCAGACGTCACCGTCGTCCGTCAGGGCCGTGTTCGTGAAGATCGTGTTGCGCTCCACCGAGCGGATCGCGTTCGGGTTGGTCCTCGTGTTCGTGCCGGGGGCGACGCCGAAGAATCCCGCCTCCGGGTTGATCGCGTAGAGACCGCCGTCCGGGCCGGGGCGCATCCAGCAGATGTCGTCGCCGACGGTCTCCACCCGCCAGCCGGGCAGCGTCGGGACGAGCATCGCCAGGTTCGTCTTTCCGCACGCCGACGGAAACGCGCCCGCAACGTACTTGCTCCGTCCGTCCGGGTTCGTGACCTTGATGATCAGCATGTGCTCGGCGAGCCAGCCTTCGTCGCGCGCGATCACCGACGCGATCCGCAGCGCGTAGCACTTCTTCCCGAGCAGCGCGTTGCCGCCGTAGCCCGAGCCGTACGACCAGATCTCGCGCGTCTCCGGAAACTGGACGATGTACTTCGTCGCCGCGTCGCAGGGCCACGGCACGTCGGCCTGGCCGGCCGCGAGCGGCGCCCCGACCGAGTGCAGGCACTTCACGAAATCGCCCGCCGCGCGGATGGCGTCGAGGGCAGCGGTGCCCATTCGGGTCATGATCTTCATGTTGACGACGACGTAGGCCGAGTCCGTGATCTCGACCCCCAGCCGGCTGATCGGCGACCCGATGGGGCCCATCGAGAATGGGATCACGTAGAGGGTTCGGCCCCGCATGCAGCCGCGGAAGAGGTCGGTGAGGGTCGCCCGCATCTCGTCCGGATCGCGCCAGTTGTTGGTCGGGCCGGCGTCCGCCGCGTCACTCGAGCAGATGAAGGTCCGGTCCTCGACCCGCGCGACATCGCTCGGATCGGAGCGGGCCAGGAAGCTGTCCGGCCGCAGGACCGGATCGAGGCGCGTGAACGTGCCGGATTCCACGAGGCCGTTGCAGAGGGCGTCGTACTCGGCCTCCGAGCCGTCGCACCAGTGGATGGCGTCGGGCTCCGCCAGAGCCGCGATCTCGTCGACCCAGGTGGTCAGCGCCGGGATGTCGGTCGGTCGCTCCCCGCCGGTCTTCCCCGGCGCCGCACGGTCCGCGAGCCCGCCGCCTGATCGTGTCTGCATCGCGCCCATGGTCCGTCTCCAGTGCGTGAACGACCCCGGCCGATCGCCTCGGGCCGCCGGGGGCCGTCGGCGGCAACGATAGCCGGGTCGGCCACCGCACATCACGGAATCCCGCTCGGGTGCGGGCCTTCACTGGGCAACGCGACGCGGGGACGTGCCGGCGCGCGGCTGTCAGAGGTGCGCCAGGATGGCCTTCGCGAGCGTGATCGTGTCCTTCTGAATGACGGCCCTGTCGAGGTTGCCCACCCAGAAGCCACCGACCACGAGCTCACCGCCGGCGATCTTTGCGTGGACCGCAGCCAGCCCGTACCACGCCTCGGTCCCGAGCCCGTCGACCTTGGTGACGGCGTCGCCGAAGAGCAGCTTCGCCGTGTCGTACGGGTCGAACTTGCGCCCGAAGGACACCCCGACTGTGCCGGGGACCCCCGCATTGGGTCCCGCGTGGATCGTGCCGGACACGTCGAATGCGCACGTCCCGTTCTCATCGATCTTGCCGGCCGCGGAGGACCCCCCGAAAGCCGCCTCGACGTCCGCCTTCGTCACCACCGAGCACGGGTCGGATGGGTTGGCGCCGCTGCCGGCTCCCGCCCCGGTGGACGCCGCGGCGCTAGCCGTTGCGTTCGTCGGCGAGCTCGCCGGAGCGCTCGACGCGGCCGATGGCGCGGCACCGGATGACGCGGCCGGCGTCGCGGCCG
>JADGQH010000036.1 GCA_017881985.1 Chloroflexota bacterium
CGGGCGTCGCCGCCACGTCCCTCTCGGACGTTGACTGGGTCGTGACCGCCTACGAGCCCGCGTTCCAGCCCGTGCCCTGGCTGCAGGGCGCGGTCGTCTACCAGATCTTCCCCGACCGCTTCGCCAACGGGAACCCCGCGAACGATCCCAACCCACGCCAGCCGCGCTACGCGTACCCGCCCGACGCGACGGACCAGGTCGTACGCGAGCCCTGGGGAACGCCGCCGCCGAATCCCTCCACGGGCGGGGAGTACTACGGCGGCGATCTCGCGGGCATTCGCTCCAAGCTGCCCGACCTCCACGACCTCGGCGTGACGGTCCTGTACCTGAACCCGATCTTCTCGTCGGCGTCCAACCACGGGTACGACACGCGCGACTACACCACGATCGACCCGCGCTTCGGCACGCAGGCGGACTTCGAGGGGCTGGTCACCGACGCGGCCGCGCTCGGCATGCACGTCATCCTGGACGGGGTCTTCGACCACGTCAGCGCCGACAGCCCGTACTTCGACCGATATGCGCGCCAGACCGGCACGGCCGGGGCCTGCCAGAGCGTCGACTCTCCCTACCGAGCCTGGTTCACGTTCACGCCAGCCCCGAGCGGGCCCTGCGCCGGCCCATCCGGTCCGCACACGATGGACTACACGGGCTGGAACTCGATCGCCACGCTGCCGGTTCTCAACAAGCGAGAGCCAGCCGTGCAGGCGCTCGTCTACGGGGCAACCGATTCGGTCGCGCGCCGCTGGCTGCAGCTGGGGGCAGCCGGCTGGCGCATCGACACGATGTCGGACCGGTCGTTCCCGCCGGGTTTCTGGCAGGGGTTCCGTTCCGCGGTCAAGGCCGCGAAGCCCGACGCACCGATCATCGGGGAGGCCTGGCAGCGGGACCAGGCCCTGCTCCTGATCCGTGGCGACACGGCCGACACGATCACCGACTACCGATCCCGCACGCCGCTTCTCGCATACCTGGGGACGGCCGACGCCCGCGGCTTCGCGGACGATGGCGTGTCGGGATTGTCGCCCGAGATCGTCGCCTCCGAGCTCGCGGGCGTGCTCGAGGACGAGCCACCCGCCGTTGCCGCCACCGCCTTCCGGCTGCTCGACAGCCACGACACCGAGCGCGTGCTCTGGTCGCTCACGCCGGGCACGACGGCGGCTGACAAGGCCACCCCGGCGAACCTCGAGATCGGCAAGGCACGCCTTCGGCTGGCCTCGCTGATGCAGTTCACCCTGCCGGGTGCCCCGGTCGTCTACTACGGCGACGAGGTCGGCATGACCGGCGCGACCGATCCCGAGAACCGGGGCACCTATCCGACGAACGGCGGCGACCAGCAGCTGGCCGCCTCGTATCGGGAGCTGGCCACGGCGCGGGACACGGTCCCCGTGCTCCGGGAGGGGGACCTTCGCTTCCTGCTCACCGATGCGCCATCGCGCGCCCTCGTCTTCGCGCGCACGGACCCAGGGGCGCTGGCGATCACGGCCGTCAACCCCGGAAGCGCGGGGGTCGCGCTTGACGTGCCGCTCGCGCAGCCGATCGACGGCGGCACCCCGATCCGCGATGGAATGCGCTTCCGCGACGTTCTGGGTGGTCCGGACGTGACATCCGCGGACGGGCACCTGCGCATCGTCCTGCCTCCGCTCGGCGGGGCGCTCCTCGTCCCGGTGTCGGGGCAGCTCCTGGTCGCACCGGACGCACCGGCGGACCTGAGCGCCGTTCGGTCGGATGGCGGCGCGGTCCTAGGCTGGAGCCCGCAGGCCGGCGCCGTCTCCTACACGGTGTGGCGCTCCCCCGTGGCCGGGGGCGGCTACGCCCTCGTCGGCACCACCTCTGCGACGACGTTCACGGACCACGCGGCACCCACGACCGCTCTCCACTACGTGATCCGAGCGATCGACACGTTGGGGAACGTCAGCGCGACCTCTGCCGATGTCGTGATCGCGGCCGGCCTCCCGGTCGTGCCCAGCCCTGGACCTGGAGCCTCGGCAGAGCCCGACTCGCTACTCACGATCGGCGCGATCCTCCTCGTGCTCCTCGTGCTCCTGGGAACGGGGATCGCATTCTCGGTCAAACGGCACCGATCGTCGGGAGTGGGCCGATAGACGCACGACCTTCTCCGAACGACGGCGGGAGTACCCCCAAGGGGATTCGAACCCCTGATCTCCACCTTGAAAGGGTGGCGTCCTAGGCCTCTAGACGATGGGGGCGCCGGACGGCGCCGAGTCTAGCAGGGCCCGAGGCCACGGCTGCCCACGGTCACGAAGTGAGTCTCGCAGCCAGCCACAGCCGGATCGCGGCCGGCCCGCCCTCACGGCGCCTTGGAGAGGATCGCGAGGATCGCCGCGGCCGCGAAGCAGGCGAGGGCGATGATCCCGGCGATGCCGCCCAGGACGGCCGCTACGACCGAGCGGGCCGGACGGTTGCCGCGAGAGGCCTGGTAGGTCTCGAACCCGCCTACCGTCGCGAGCATCCCGAACACCAGACCCAGCACGAGCGCCCCGGAGGCAAGGGCGGGAATCTGCGTCGTGTCGCGGACGTTGACCGCGTAGACCAGGTAGAGCATCGAACCCAGGAACGCGACCGCCAGGAAGACCCGGGTCGGGGTGACGCGCATCGACCCGACGTGGAGGCCGGTCCGGCGGCGCGTTCCATCGGGCGCACGTGGCGAGACCTGGCGTCGTGGATCCATCGATCGACGCTGCCGTCAGCCTGTCTTCGCGGCCGCGCCGACGTCGCGCGTCCAGTGGTAGATCGCCACATTGTGCGCGAGGCGCGGGCGGCGTAGCCGTTCGATCGCCGGCTCCGCGGCCGGCCCGTAGGCCGCCCGAAGCAGCTCGCCGCCTTCCTCGATCGTCTCGAAGCGCCAGAACGTGTGGATCACGCGAACGCGGAACCCGCGGCCCAGGAACCAGCCGTCGCGGCGGCTCGAGGCCACGAGGCTCGCGGCCATCTCCGGTCCCCGGATCACGTCGAGGTCGTCGCGGCCGTAGTCGAGCACGACGAGGAGCCGGCCATCGGGTCGCAGGAGCCGCTCCGCATTGGCGAGCTGGTTCGCGCGGTCTGGGCCGTCGAAGGCGGCCCAGAAGGCCATCACGATGTCGGCGCTCGCCGCGGACGGCCACTCGTGCTCGCCCGCGGGGTCCGCCACCACGGTCAGGCGGGCGCCGGCCTCCGTCAGCCAGCGCTCACGCTCTGGGGACGCGCCGAACAGGGTCACGTCCCGATCGGCAAATGGACCGTGGGCTTCAAGCGCCCGCTGGATCTTGCCCTCGGCGTCGACGACCCGGAGAAGCTGCTGCATGCTCCCGGCGTCCGCCGGCTCGAAGGGGAGGTCTGCCACGAGAGAACGAGTATAGGCTCAACCCACCGCGGACAGGACGATCCCCGAGCGCGCGGCCGCCTTCACAGAGGCTGTCCCGTCCCCGGCGATGTCCACGGACGCCCCCGCCTGCAACCCCGCGACGCCGAGCGCGACGAGGCGCCGCCCGGCAAGCTCCGGGATCGCCAGCTCGATCGTGGCGGGCTCCGTTCCGGCATTCACGACCACGACGAGCGTCTCGCCGCCGGACGTCGGGTCGCCCGCGCCGCCCCGCAGGAAGGCCACGCACGCACCGGCGGCGCCGGCCACGTGCAACCCGTCGGCACGCAGCGCCGGGTGCGCCCGTCGCAGCGCGATCAGGTCGCGGAACGTCGCGCGGAGGGCTTCGTCGCGCCCGGCCGCACCGACCGGGAACGAGCGGCGGCAGTCGGGGTCGTTGCCGCCTTCCAACCCGATCTCGTCGCCGTAGTAGACGCATGGCGCTCCGGGCAGCGTCATCTGGAGCATCACCGCGAGTCGAACCGCCGCGACATCGCCCGACAGCAGCGTCCGGGCGCGGGGCATGTCGTGCGAGGAGAGGAGATTGAGCTGGGACGCGACCGTCGTCGGCGCATATGCCAGGGCCTGAGCGAGGACGGACGACGCGAAGGTCACCGCGTCCGACGGTCGGATGTGCATCGAGAGCTCGTGGTGGGAGGCGACGAGCGCCGCGTCGAGGGATGGCCCGCCCACGAACCCGAGGATCGCCTCGAGGAGCGGATAGTTCATCAGGGCATCGAAGCGGTCGCCGCGGACCCATTCCGGCGCCACGTCCCAGATCTCCCCCACGAGGTATGCCTCGGGGTTCACGGCCCGGCAGCGTCGCCGGAACTCCTGCCAGAACACCTCGTCCTCGATCTCGGCGGGGACGTCCAGGCGCCACCCATCGATCCCGAACGCGAGCCAGTGCGTCGCGACGGACCAGAGGTACTCGCGGACGCCCGGGTCGTCGGTGTTGAGCTTGGGCAGGGCCGGCATGTCCCACCACGCCCGGTAGCCGAGCTGCTCGATCGAGGTGGCGCCGCCGCCGTGCGCCTGCGCGGTTGCCGAGCCGTCGGCCCGGGGCGCCGCCCGGTCGGGATATGCATCGAGGCCGCGGCCGGCCGCCAGGCGCGCCCGGTCGAGGTGGAACCAGCCTGCGTACGGGGACGCAAGCCCGTTCTCCAGGACATGGTGGAACGGCCAGAAGCCGCGGCCGGTGTGGTTGAAGACGCCGTCGAGCACGATCCGCATGCCGCGCGCGTGCAGCGCGTCCACGAGCTCCCGCAGGGCCTGGGTCCCGCCGAGGAGCGGATCGACCGCCAGGTAATCGTAGGTGTGGTAGCGGTGGTTCGACGCGGAGCTGAAGACCGGCGTCAGGTAGAGCGCGGTGACGCCCAGGTCGGCCAGCTCATCGAGGTGCTCGACGATCCCCACCAGGTCGCCGCCCTTGAATCCGTGTCTGGTGGGCGGCGCGTCCCACGCCTCCAGCGGCCCGGGCTTCGCGACGCGGGCCGAGCGCGCGAATCGGTCCGGGAAGACCTGGTAGAAGACGGCGTCCCGGACCCAGGCTGGCGGGTCGGCCGTGAGCGGCCCGCCATCCCAGGCGGTGAGCGGCCCGCGATCCCCGGCCATCACGGCGCGGACCCGGTCAGCGGCGCGGCTGCACCGACTCCACGCCGATGGCCGATGGCTCGGCCAGCTCCTCGAGGATGGCGCCCGCCGGCATGCTCCAGCCCTGCGGACCCGGCGCCACGTGTCGATCGCGCCCCGGCGCTTGCGGCGTCGCGGGCGTCGCGCCCTCCGGACGCTCGGGCTCCTCGACCCAGGCCCTGACGCCTCTCACGAGACCGGGGCCGATCGAGCCACGCAGCTCCGCCGCGCCGCGATCCAGCGCGAGCAGGAGCACCCGGAAGACGACGAGGGTGCCGCCCAGCACCAGCGTCGCCGTGATCGCGCCCCCCGGGAAGAACGGGAATGCCATCGCACGCGCTCCTGGCCCCGTCGTCGGCCCTCATCAGCATCGGGCGTCAGCCCTTGACGCCGCCGATCGTGAGCCCCGAGATGATGTACTTCTGCAGGTACAGGTAGACGGCGGATACGGGCAGGGCGACGAGGATCGCGTAGGCCGCGAACTGCGACCACGGCGTGCTGGCCGCGTACTGGCCCACCATGCCGTTCAGCGTCATCGCGAGCGTCCATGACTTCGTGTCGCCGACCAGGAACATCCACGAGAAGTAGAACTCGGTCCAGCCGGCGATGAAGCCAAAGAACGCGGTGACCGCGATGACGGGTTTGGAGAGCGGCAGGATGATCCGCCAGAAGATCTGGAAGCGGTTTGCCCCATCCACCGACGCGGCCTCCTCCAGGTCGCGCGGGATGGTGTCCAGGTAGCCCTTCATGTTCCAGATCGCAAACGGCAGCTGCCCGGACGTGACGGCCAGGGCCACGCCGACCAGCGAGGCGCGGAGGTTGAAGCTGCCGATCTGGATCTTGTTGAGCGAGACGAAGAGCGGCGCGATCGTGGCGATGGCGGGCAGCATCAGGACCGCGAGCACGGCGATCATCAGGAACTCGCGGCCCCGGAACTGCAGGCGCGAGAACGCGTAGGCGGCCAGCACGCCGATGCCCACGCTCGCGACCGAGACGAGCGCGGCGATGACGAGGCTGTTGAGGGCGAGCTGGGGGAACGAGACCGGGTTCTGCGTCGGCTGCCTGATCACCTGCGCGAAGGCGTCAAGGGTGGCGCCCGGGGGGATCAGGTTGAGGCCGTCCGGCCGGGCGATGTTGCGCGGATCCAGGGCGATGCTGACGATCCAGACGATCGGGAAGAGCACCGTCACGGTGATCAGCAGGCAGAGGACCTGGAGCAGCGCCTGGCGGCTCATGGGCAGGTTGCTGCGCTGGCGTCGCCGGACGATCACGCGCGCGGCGGGGATCGCCGACGGCACTGCGCCGATCTGGCTGGTCATCGTGCCGCCCCCCTCATCTGCGTCGCGCCGTGGACCGGTCGGATGTCATGCATCGAACTGCGCCGTTGCCTTGGCCAACCGGTTGGTGACCAGGGTGATCGCAAGCAGGATGAAGAACTGGAACACCGCGAACGCCGCTGCAACGCCGTACAGCTGCTGCTCGTTGACGAGCCTGTACGCGGTTGTGACCAGCAGCTCGGTCTGCCCGAAGGGGCCGCCGCCGGACATGAAGTACGAGAGGTAGAACAGGTTGAAGGTGATCACGAAACCGTAGATCGCGTACGGCAGCATGGCCGGCCGAAGGTACGGCAGGGTCACCGTCTTGAACTTCTGCCAGAAGCCCGCACCGTCCATCTCCGCGGCCTCGTACAGGTCGTTCGGCACGCTCTGGAGCGCGCCGGTCGCCACGACCGAGTTCAGGGGCCACCCCAGCCACACGTTCGCCGTGAGCAGGGCGAAGTAGGCGAGCGGGAGGATGAACGGTCCGGCCGCGAAGATCGGGTTCGGCTGGTTCAGCCAGTCCATGTTGAACGAGTCGGGCGGCATCTTGAACAGGACACCGATCGTGCCCTGGAGCAGGTAGTTGATGGCACCGTGCGTGGGATCGAACATGTTCCGCCAGACCGTGGCCACGATGATCTGGGGGATGACCACGGGAAGGATGAAGATCGCCCGGTAGAAGCGCTTCAGGCGCAGGCCCTTGGTGTTCAGGATCAGGGCCACGATCACGCCGAGCACGACGTGGATCACGACGTTCGAGAACGCCCACCAGAGGTTGAAGACCAGGATCCGAACGAAGTCGAAGTTCGGGATGACGATGTTGTTGTCGAGGATCCGCCCGTAGTTGGCCAGGCCGACGTAGTTCGGCGCCGGCGACGTTGCCCGCAGGTTCTTGAGCCCGTAGTCGGTGAACGACATCCAGACCTGGAAGACCAGCGGGTAGAACGTGATCACCGCCATCACGATGAGGGCGGGAAGCAGGAACATGTATGCGGTTCGCGCGTTCTGGCTGCGTCGCCAGGCAGACCTGCGGGGAGTGGGAGCGGTTGCTGCGAGCACTGTCATCGGCCTGCCTCGCGCAATCTCATCGTCTGCTCCTGCACGATGTCCCGGGTTGCGAAGGGACGCCGGTGACCGGCGTCCCTTCGACCTTCTACGCGGAGATTACTGAATCCCGTTCGCCTTGTTCATGGCCGCGCACGCGTCGGCGACAGCCTTGGTCGGGTCGGTGCCCTTGTCGATGACGGCAACCAGGGCGTTCCCGAAGTTGCCCCAGTAGCCATCGAGCTGCTTGAGGGTCGGCCGGGCGAAGCCCTTCGGCATGAGCGCCGCGAAGGCCTGCGCGATCGGATCGGTGGGCTGGAGGGTCGTGTTCGCCGGCAGGTGGCCGGCATTCGCGAAGAGCTGCTCGTTCGCGGGCAGCAGCATCTGGAGCGCGAACTGGACCGCCAGGTCGGCGTTCGCCGAGCCTGCGTTGATGTAGAAGCCGTCCGGCGCGGTCATGGGGGCCCAATCGCCACCGGGGCCGGTCGGCCCGGCAACGACAGAGAGCTTGGCGCCCAGCGCCTTGGTGAGGTCTCCGGACTGCCACGGGCCGTCGATGAAGCCCGCGATCTTCCCGGACAGGAGGTCGGCCTTGGCGTCGCCGTCGTTCTGATAGAACTTCATGCCGGCGGCCTTCATGTCGGACAGCCACTTGAGCGCGTCGGCCACGCCCTTCTGGTCGGCGGTGCACTTGCCGGTGGTCGGATCCATGATCGTGCCACCGAAGGAGCTGAAGAGGCCCCACTGGTAGTAGGAGCCGCCGCCGTTGGCGCCGTAGACCCAGCCGAGCTGCTTGGCGTTGGCCTTCCAGTCATCGGTCGTGACGGGCGCCGTCTTGAGGACGCTGTTGTTGTAGAAGAGCTCGACCGCCTTCATGGACTCCGGGATCTCGTAGAGCTTCCCGTCGACCGTGGCGGCGTCGATCGCGACCTTGGACGTGTTGTACGGCGCGGCCGTCAGGGTCGGGATCAGGTCGCTGACATCCTTGAGGAGCCCGGCGCGGGCCTCCTTCGGAAGGTTGTCGTTCGGGGCGATGTACAGGTCCGGCCCGGAGCCCGCGCCCGCCTGCGTCTCGAAGTTGGTGAACAGGTTCGCGAAGGGGACGTCGGTGACCGTCACGGTCAGGCCGGGATTCGCCGCCATGACAGCGGCAACCATCTTGTCGAACGTGTCCTTCTCGGTGGTCCCGGACGCGCCGTAGGCTTCCCAGACCGTGAGGGTGCCGGTGAGCGCGGCTGCCGAGGCCGCTGCGGACGGCGCGGCCGAGGCCGGCGCCGATGCGGCAGCCGACGCGGCGGCCGACGGTGCAGCTGCCGACGGGGCCACGGACGGGGCGGGTGTCGCCGAGCCGCTGCACGCGCCGACGATGAGGGTGAGCGCTCCGAAGAGAGCCACCAGCCTGGTTGTCTTGTGCATCTGTGTCTGCGTTCCTCCTGCTGTGGCCGCTGCATCGCGGCCGGTCTTCGATCTATCGGCCATCCCATGTGGCCGGTCCGAGCTGCTCCGGCCGCGTCGGGCGGCCAATCTCCGGTACCCGGGCCGCGGAGTGCGACCCGCTCCTCCGGTCTGTCAGCGGCCCCCCGCCACCTCCTTCCCGATGGGTGCCGGACCGCTGGAGCCGCGGACGATGAGCCGCGTCTCGAGGGTTCGGTGATCGGGCCGTGGGGAGTCGTCCCGCGCAATCGCCGAGAGGAGGAGGCGGCACGCCTCCTCGCCCTTCCGCCGGACCGGCTGGTGCACGGTCGTGAGCGGCGGCTCGATATGGCGGGAGAGTTCGATGTCGTCGAATCCGACGACGCTGATGTCAGCGGGGACACGGAGGCCCAGGCGTCGCGCGGCATTGATCGCACCGATCGCCATCGCGTCGCTCATGGCGAGGACCGCGGTTGGCCGGCGCCCGTCCTCCCAGGCACCCGCCAGGCATGCGCTCCCGCCCTCGACGCTCGCCGGGCCGACCACGACGTGATCGTCGGCCAGGTCGATGCCCGCCGCGGCGAGCTCCTCGCGGTAGCCCTTGAGGCGCCGCCCGACGATTCCCCCGAAATCGGCGTGGGCGCCTGGTGTCGGCGGCTCGACGCCGATCACGAGGAACTCCCGGTGGCCCAGGGCCAGCAGGTGGCCCGCAGCGAGGCGAGCGCCCCCTTCGTCGTCGACGTCGACGGCCGGGTGCTCGGGGAACGCGGCCGCGGAGTCGACCATCACGATCGGAAGCCCTGCCCGCCGGATCTGCTCCACTTCCGGGTGGTCCTCTGAGAGGCCGATCGCCACGAAGCCGTCAACGGTGGCGCGGTTGACGGCCCGCGCGAGCGAGCCATGGACCGGCGACACGAAGAAGAGCCCGTAGCCGGCCTCCTCGGCGACCGCCGCGACACCTTCGCTGAAGGTGGAGAAGAACGGGTTCGCGAACACGACCGAGAGTGCCTGGGGGGTCAGGATGCCGAGCGTCCGGGTGCGGCCCTGGGTCAGCATCCGGGCAACCGGATGCGGCCGGTAGCCGAGCGACGTGGCGACGTCCCGAATGCGCGTGGCGGTGTCCGGGCTCAGGCGCTCCGGGTTGTTGAACGCGAACGAGACGGCGGTCTTCGACACGCCCGCCTCGCGGGCGACGTCGGCGATCCTGGCTCGGTCGCGGGTTTCCTGTCTCACCAGCCCTCCACGGCTCCTCCGGAGGTCGCTGGGAGCGACTCCACCGCGGCCAAAACCGGTTTAGCAAACCGGTTTAGTAAAGGTAGCGGCGAGGTTGGGACCTGTCAAGCCCCCTGCATCCCGCGACAACCCTTGCGCGCGGTAGCGGCGGCCGCACGCCGACAGGTGGCAGAATCGGGGCATGCCCACCTCGCGCCGCCTGCCTCCACCCGGCGTGCTCCTCTTCCTCGGCTACGGGCTCCTGATCCTGGCCACGATCGGCGTCTCGCTGCGCTGGGTGGTGGACATGGCAATCTCCGCGCCGATCAGCTTCCCGGGCCTCGTGGTGATGATCCTGCTCGCCTACACGATCTTCACGATCACGCTCGTGCTCCAGCGCAAGGAGGCGGCCCGCGGCCTTGCTGTCGGGCTGAGCACGCTCACCGTCCCGCTGGCGTTCTTCTTCCTGGTGAGTCCGGTCCCGATTCTCGTGCTGGCCCCGGGGATCCTGGGCGTGCTGCTCTGGGTCGGGCTTCGGCGCCCCGCTTCGCGCGCGTGGTTCTGCGAACCGTGATCCTCCGTCCCGGAGAACCATGATGGTCCGTCCCGGAACGTGAGACCGACGGGCGGGCGCGTCTGGGCTACCCTTGCGCGGCATCGGCCGGTGGCTGCCCTAACGCAGCGACGGCTCGACAGGCCGCGCAAGAGTCCGTCGTCCCCATGCCGCGCCCCGCGCGAGGCGTGCTCGTCCCGGCACGAACATCGAGGAGCCCCGTGACCAAGCGAACCCGGAACCCGCAACCGACTCGCCCCGCTTCCACCAGCCGACGCGGCGCCGGCGCGGGCACGGGCACGGAGCCCGTCGCCGGCAGGACCCGGATTCGCGAGCCGCAGCGGCAGCGCTCCGCGCTCGAGCGATACCGCGGGCTGCTGCTTGGGATCGGCGTTGCCGCGGTCGTCCTCGTGGTCGGCGGCGCCCTCTTCCTCGGGGCCTCGAGCCCTGCGTACGCCTGCACGAGCATGCTCCAGCCCACGGCCTCGCCCTCGGTCGCGCCCGGCGAGACGCCTCGGCTTGGCCAGGTGACCCGCGACCTCGGCCGAAACCACGTGGAGACCGGCTCCAGCGTGACCTACGAGTTCTGCCCGCCGACATCGGGCTCGCACTACAACGCGTCCCGGCTCGGCCCGATCCCGCCCGTCTTCTACGGCAAGGACGACACCACCGTGCCGGAAGGCTGGATCCACAACCTCGAGCACGGGGCGATGGTCGTGCTCTACCGCTGCCCCGAGGGCTGCGCGACCGACGCGCAGACCGCGCTCGGCGCACTGCAGCAGCAGCTCCCGGCAAGCCCGCTGTGCGGGTTCCCGCCCGGGTCGAACGTGGTCGTGACCCGCTTCGACCAGCTGCCCACGCCATACGCGGCCGTCGTCTGGGGCCGCGTCGTCTTCCTCGACAGCCTCGACGTGAGCGCGATCACGACGTTCTACGCGCAGTCGGCCGACCGTGCGCCGGAGCCCCAGTGCCAGCAGGCGGTCCCCGGCTACACGCCGACGCCGGGCCCGGCGGCATCGCCGGCCGCGTCCGCGTCGCCCGTCGCCCCCGCCGCGTCGCCCGCCCCGTCATCGTCCCCTGCCGCGGCGTCGCCTTCCCCGTCGACGGCTCCCTAGCAGTCGGGCCAGCCCGATGCGCATCGTCGCCTACCTGGACGAGCTCGACCTGCCGGTCGCCGGCATCCTGGCCGACGGACGCGTGATCACCCTTGCCTCGCTCGCAGAGCGAGCCGGCCTGCGGGAAGAGCTCGCGCTGCTCGACGTCCGCGGCCTCCTGGCGGAGGACGATGACCTCGCCGAGACGCGGACGGCCATGGCGCAGGCCTTGCGCGACGGGATGCGGGGAGTGCCAGTGGCCCAGCTCCGGATCGTGGCGCCGCTCGAGCCCGGCAAGATCATCGGCGTCGGGTGGAACTACCGGAGCCACGTCCTCGAGCAGGGGATGCCGATCCCCGACCGACCGCTGCTCTTCGCGAAGTTCTCGAACGCGGTCGTCGGCGACGGTGCGCCCGTGATCCGACCGGCGACGACGCAGGCGCTCGACCTCGAGGCCGAGCTCGGGGTCGTGATCGGACGTCGTGCCCGCCGCGTCCCCCTGGAGACGGCGATGGACCACGTCGCCGGGTATGTCGCGTCTAACGACGTGAGCGCCCGCGACCTCCAGGGCTCGAAGCCGGCTCTTGCGCCGGGCGCCCGCGGCGACGGCCAGTGGCTTCGGGCGAAGGGATCGGACACGTTCCTTCCACTCGGCCCGTCCATGGTCACCGCCGACGAGCTGGGCGACCCCGCGGCCCTCCGGCTGCGCGGCTGGCACACCCCGGCGGCTGGACCGGACGCCGGCGGCGAGCACCTCGTCCAGGACGGGACGACCGGCGACATGATCTTCGGGGTCGCCGAGCTCATCGCGTTCATCTCGGCCAGCATCACGCTGGAGCCCGGGGACGTGGTCATCACCGGGACCCCTTCGGGCGTCGGCGTCTTCCGTGTCCCACCGGTCTTCCTCATCCCGGGCGATGTCGTGCGGGTGGAGGTGGAAGGGATCGGCAGCGTGACCAACCCGATCGTCGATTCGGATGGAAGCGTGCCTCCGGGATCTCCCGCGGCACGGCTCCTCGCCGGGCGCGACGACCCCGCCGGAGCCGGCTGAGGGCCCCCCGCGAACGCGGAACGCCCATACCGCAAGGAGGCAGCGATGCTCGCCCTGGTCAAGACGGCCGAGGGACCGGGCCTTGAGCTCCGGGATTGGCCGGACCCGGCGGTCGGGATCAACGATGTCCTGATCCGTGTCCACCGGACGGGAATCTGCGGTACCGACCTCCACATCGAGGCGTGGGATCCGTGGGCCGCGAAGACCATCCGGCCGCCCCTCGTGATCGGCCACGAGTTCGTGGGCGAGGTCGTGGAGGTCGGCTCGAACGTCATCGGGTTCGCCCCCGGCGACCTGGTGAGCGGCGAGGGCCACGTCGTCTGCGGCCGCTGCCGCCACTGCCTTGCCGGCCAGCGTCACCTGTGCGCCCACACGATCGGCCTCGGGGTGGGCCGCGACGGCGCCTTCGCGGAGCTGGTCGTCCTGCCGATGACCAACGTCTGGCACCACTGGCGCGGGATCGACGAGGAGGTCGCCGCGATCTTCGACCCATTCGGGAACGCGGTCCACACCGCGCTCGCGTTCCCCGTCCTGGGCGAGGACGTGCTCGTCTCCGGGGCGGGACCGATCGGCCTCATGGCTACCGCGGTCGTTCGCCACGCCGGCGCGCGCCATGTCGTCGTGTCGGAGCCGAACCCCGTCCGCCGCGCGATCGCGGAGCGGATGGGAGCGACGATCGCGGTCGACCCACGCGAGCGCGACCTGCGCGAGGTCGGGACGGAGCTCGGCATGACCGAGGGGTTCGACGTCGCCCTCGAGATGTCCGGCAACGCCGCAGCGCTCCGGTCGGCCATCACCAGCATGGCCCACGGCGGTCGAATCGCGATCCTGGGGATCCCCACCGCGGAGATCTCGCTCGATGTCAACGAGATCGTCTTCAAGATGCTGACGCTGCGCGGCATCTACGGCCGCGAGATGTACGAGACCTGGTACAAGATGACGGTCATGCTCCAGTCCGGGCTGGACATCACGCCCGCGATCACGCACCGGTTCCCATTCCGCGAGCATGCCGCCGCGTTTGCGGCCGCTCGCTCCGGTGACGCCGGCAAGGTGATCCTGGACTGGACACTGTGAAGCGGCCCGCAGTCGCGGTCACGCGGCCCCTCGCCGCAGTGTCGCGGCGCGTGGCCGCCAGGATGCGGCCCGCCGCCCCCAGGAGGACCTCACGGTGAGCACGAATCGGGCCCGCGACCCGTTGGGGCATCTCGCCGACGACCTGGCGCAGGTGCGCGCCCAGGGCCTTTACCGGCCGCTCCGGGTCATGAGCAGCGCGAACCGCACCCGCGTGACGGTCGACGGTCGGGAGGCGATCACCCTCGCCTCCAACAACTATCTCGGTCTGAACACGCATCCGCGGCTCGTCGAGGCCGCCCTCGACGCGGTCCGCCGGTTCGGGGCAGGATCCGGCGCCGTTCGCACGATCTCGGGGACGATGGCGCTCCACGAGGAGCTGGAGGCGGAGCTCGCCCGCTTCAAGCACGTGGAGGCGACGCTCACGTTCCAGTCCGGCTTCACCTGCAACACCGGCGTGATCCCGGTTGTTGCCGCCGAGCCCGACCTGATCGTCTCGGACGCGTTCAACCACGCCTCGATCATCGACGGCATGCGCCTGTCGAAGGCGCCACGCGTCATCTACCGGCACAAGGACGTGGCACACCTCCGTGAGCTCCTCGCCACGGCGCGCCGCGAGGGCCGCGCGGACGGCCAGGCGTACCGGGCCATCCTCGTGGTCACCGACGGCGTCTTCAGCATGGACGGCGACATCGCGCCACTCCCGGGGATCGTGGCCGCGGCCGAGGAGCACGGCGCAGCGGTCTTCGTCGACGACGCGCACGCCTCCGGCGTGCTGGGCAGGAATGGCCGCGGCAGCGTCGACCACTTCGACCTGCACGGCCGCGTCGCGATCCAGGTCGGGACGCTCAGCAAGGCGATGGGTGTCCTGGGCGGGTACGTGGCCGGTTCGTTGACCCTGCGCGAGATGCTCGTCCAGCGCGCCCGCCCGTTCCTCTTCTCGACGTCTCACCCGCCCGCGGTCGCGGCCGCCTGCCTCGCCGCGATCCACGTGCTGGAGGATGAGCCGGAGCTGATCGAGCGGCTCTGGTCGAACACGCGCCGCTTCAAGGCCGAGCTCGCGCGGCTCGGCTTCGACACGGGGGCGTCGGAGACGCCGATCACGCCCGTGATGGTTGGCGACTCCGCGGCGGCGATTCGCTTCGCGGACCGGCTCCTCGACGAGGGCGTCTGGGCGACGTCGGTGGTCTACCCGACCGTTGCCCTCGACGGCGCGCGCCTTCGGACCATCGTCACGGCCGCCCACTCCGACGAGGAGCTCGACATGTGCCTCGCCGCGTTCGGTCGCGTCGGCCGGGAGCTGGGGCTGATCGCCGGGTGACCGCGCTGCCTGCGCCGGGGCCGGAGGCGGACCGCGACCTGCCGCTCGACGCGCACCTCCACACGAACCTCTCGCCCGACAGCGACGTCCCGATCGACGCCTACTGCGCTGCTGCGGTCGAGCGGGGCATCCCGGAGATCGCGATCACCGACCACGTGGACTTCGACCCGCGCGACCAGGCCTATTCGTTCGCCACGTTCGCCGAGCGAGAGCGCCAGGTGCGGGACGCGGCGGCGCGCTGGGCAGATCGCGGGCTTCGGGTCCGGTTCGGCGTCGAGGTGACCTACGAGTCGCGCTTCGACGCCGAGATCCGGGAGCACCTGGCCCGCCACCCATACGACTACGCGATCGGCTCGGTGCACGTCGCGGCGTCGTCCCCATACCTGGCCAGCCGCGTCGCGAGCTGGGTCGCCGGGCGCAGCTTCGACGAGGTCGTGACCCCGTACTTCGGCGAGGTGGAGGCCGCCATCCGGAGCGAGCTGTTCGACACCCTGGGCCACCTGGATTACGTGAAGAAATACCTGGTGGATCACGTCCCGCCGTCGGCGTTCGCGGCCCGGCCGGATGTCTACGAGCCGCTGCTCCGCGCGCTCGTGGAGTCGGGGACCGCGCTCGAAGTGAACGCGTCGGGCCTCCGCCAGCCGCCGGGCGAGACGTACCCGGCGGCGCCGATCGTGGCCCGATTCCGGGCGCTGGGCGGCCGGCGGGTGACGGCGGGCTCCGACGCGCATCGCGTCCATTCATTCGCATACGGGCTCGGACACGTGTACGCGACGATCGCCGCCTCGGGACTCGACGCGCCGCGTCTGGTGCCGCGGCACCCGGGCCGGTAATCTCCGCGCGATGGAGCTCCTCGTCGTCGGATCTGGCGCGGCGTACCCGGATCGACCCGGCACGGCCTCGTCGTGCTACGTCGTGGTGCACGACGGGGCAGCGATCTGCCTGGACCTGGGCCAGGGCGCGTTCGCGGGCCTCGCGGGCCGCCTCGAGCCGGCCGACCTGGCCGGGGTGGTCATCAGCCACCTGCATCCCGACCATTTCGTCGACCTCGTCCCGCTTCGGCACTACCTGCGCTACGAGTTCGACCCACCGCGCCGGGTTCGCGTGATCGCGCCCGTGGGGTTGGGGCGGCGTCTGGACGGCGTAACCGGCGAGGAAGGCTTCGCCGCGGGATCGCTGGAGATCGAGGATCGGGCCGTGGGGCATGTCCCGGTCGGACCGTTTGTCGTGGAAAGCCGTCGCGTGACACACACGGTCGACAGCTTCGCGACCCGCGTCACCCTCGAGGCCGCCACCGACGGACCGGCGCTCGTGTACTCGGGCGACTGTGGCCGCGCGTCGGACCTGGACCCGCTGATTCGCCCCGGCGACCTGCTCCTCTGTGAGGTGGCGTTCGGACCCGGGCCCGTGCCGGTTCCCGACCTGCATCTCGACGGGGCGGCCGTGGGACGCCTTGCGCGTGCCACCCGTCCGTCGCAGGTGCTCCTCACGCACCTCCAGCTGAACCGCGACGCCGCCGCCACGCTTGCGGCTGTCCGAGCCGAATTCTCGGGACCTGTCTCGCTGGTCAGCGACGGGGATCGGGTCCCCTTCGAAGTCTGACCCTTCGAAGGGGCGCCGCTGGCCAGCGCGCCTCGCGCCCAGGAATCGAAACGCCGGGGCCCGTTGTCCGGGCCCCGGCGTCCGAGCTTCTCCGGGGAGGTCAGGTGATGGAGAGCGTTACCGGCGGCGGCGCTCGGGGCTCGTCCCGCGAGGGCTCAGGAAGAGGAGACTGGCGAGGAGACCCGCCAGGGTGAGAAGGACGAGCCAGGTGCCG
>JADGQH010000207.1 GCA_017881985.1 Chloroflexota bacterium
CGTCATGGCGCGCGATCCGCGGGCCTTCGCCGGGGCCGACGCGCTCGTCGTGCCGGGCGTGGGGGCCGCCGCGACCGCGATGTCCCGCCTCGGGCGGCGCGGCCTCGACGAGCCGATCCGGGCGTGGATCGCGAACGGGCGGCCCCTCCTCGGCATCTGCCTCGGTCTCCAGCTCCTGTTCGAGGGGAGCGACGAGGACGGCGCGGAGACGCTGGGCGTGCTGCCCGGGCGCACGGTCCGCCTCGAGGAGGCGCCCCGCCTGCCGCACATCGGCTGGAACCAGGTGGAGCGCCGGCGGGCCCACCCGCTGTTCGAGGGGATCGACGACGCTGCCGACTTCTACTTCGTCCACTCGTACGCCGCGGCGCCCGGGCCCGGCGCGGACGATCTGACGCTCGCGGAGACGACCCACGGCGCGCGATTCGTCTCCGCGATTGCCCGCGGACCGCTCGCCGGCGTGCAGTTCCATCCCGAGCGGAGCGGACGGGACGGGCTCCGGCTCCTCGCCAACTTCGTGGGGCTTGCCGCGGCCGGCGCGGTCGCTTCGAGGCCGGGCGGCATGCTCCGACCCGCGATGGCCGGCTGATGCTCCGCGTTCGCGTCATCCCCTGCCTCGACGTTGCGCGCGGCCGGGTCGTCAAGGGGACCCGGTTCGTGGATCTGACCGACGAGGGGGATCCGCCGGAGCTCGCGGAGCGCTATGCCGCAGAGGGCGCCGACGAGATCGTCTTCCTCGATATCGACGCCGCGCCCGACGGTCGCGGCACGCTCCTCGAGGTCGTCGAGCGCACCGCCCGCCGCGCGTTCGTGCCGCTCACCGTCGGGGGTGGGGTCCGAAGCGTGACCGAGATGCGCGACGTCCTGCGCGCCGGAGCCGACAAGGTCTCATTCAACACGGCGGCGGTCCGCGATCCGACCCTCGTCCGGCGATGTGCGCGGCGCTTCGGCAGCCCAGCCGTGGTCGTCGCGATCGACGCCCGCCGCCGCGCCGGACCCGACGATCCCGACGCGGGCTGGGAGGTCGTGGTCAAGGGCGGCCGCGAGGCGACTGGCATCGACGCCCTGGCCTGGGCTGAGCGAGCCGTCGATGCCGGCGCGGGGGAGCTCCTGGTCACCTCCATCGATCGCGACGGGACCGGCGCCGGCTTCGACACGCAGCTTCTCCGGGCGATCACCGATCGCGTGCCGGTGCCGGTCATCGCCTCGGGCGGCGCCTCCGGCCCGCTCGACTTCGTTGCCGCGGTCCGTGACGGTGGCGCGTCCGCGGTGCTGGCCGCCTCGATCTTCCACCGGCGACGCCACTCGATCGCGGCCGTCAAGGCGGCGATGGCGGCCGCCGGGATCCCGGTGCGCCTCGCGACGGCGGCAGTCGCGTGAGCGCCATGGAGGCGCCCTCGCCCGCCGGGCCCATCACCGACGCGGGCAGCGTCCGGTGGGCGTCCGACGGCCTCGTCCCGGTCGTCGTCCAGGACGTCGCCGACGGCCGCGTCCTGATGCTCGCGTATGCGAACGCGGAAGCCCTGGCGGCAACGTTCGCGACCGGCGAGATGCACTTCTTCTCGCGGTCGCGGGGCCGCCTCTGGCGCAAGGGCGAGACGAGCGGCAATGTCCTCCGCCTGCGGAGCCTGGCCCTCGACTGCGACGGCGACGCGATCCTCGCGACCGTGGAACCGGCAGGTCCGGCGTGTCACCGGGGCACCGGGAGCTGCTTCGACCGCGACGGCGCCCCGGCGGTAGCCGCGGTCGATGATCCGGCCCAGGCATCTCCGGCCGCTGGGTCGCTCCGACCCGCCGACCGCGCACAGGGCTTCGAGTGGCTCGAGACGCTCTGGTCGACGATCGCCGACCGCGCTGCGGCGCGACCGGCGGGCTCGTACACCGCGCGGCTGCTGTCCGCCGGCGTCGACGGTCCGGCACGCAAGGTTGCCGAGGAGGCGACGGAGGTCCTGATGGCGGCGAAGGACGATGCCGCCGCGGAGGCCGCCGGCGAGGACCGGACCGCGCTGCGCGCCGCGCTGGCCGGCGAAGCCGCGGACCTCCTGTACCACGCCCTGGTTCTCCTCGCCGAGCGCGGCCTTCCGCCGGCCGCGGTGATCGATACGCTCCGGGAGCGCCACGCCGGTTGAAGCTGGCGGGCGCGCGCGCCCGGCGTGACGTGGTCCGCGGGCCGCGGCGAGGCCGGTCGGGCACGGGGGCGGCACCCGGCAGGGGCATGGAGGCAAGCCGGGCCGCAAGGGCCCCGGCCGACCTCGCTACGGCAGCTCGTGATGGCCGCGGCAGCGCGCCTCGTAGGTCTCGCGGCGCGGCGTCGGCATCTCCGAGGCCAGGCCGCCGACCACCACGACCGGCTCGTCGGCGCCGGCCGGGCGGCCGTCGATCAGCCGCTGCGTCCGGGTCGCCTCGTCGCCGCAGACCGTGCAGATCGCGGTGAGCGAGGTGATCCCGTCCGCGATCGCCATGAGCTGCGGCATCGGCCCGAACGGGCGTCCGCGGAAGTCGGTGTTGAGGCCGGACAGGATCACCGTCCGCCCCGCGACGGCGAGCCGCTCCACGACCGGCACCAGGCTGGCCGGGAAGAACTGCGCCTCCTCGATCGCGATCATGTCCGCCCAGGCGTCCTTCGCAAGCGTCTCGATCTCGGCGGGGCTCTCGACCGAGGTCGAGCCGTAGGCGGCGCCCGATCGGCTGCGCACGACCTCCGCCTCCGTGCGGTCGTCGATCTTCGGACGGACCAGCAGGATCCGCCGGCGCGCGATCTCGGCTCGCCGGAGAAGCCGCAGGAGCTCATCGGTCTTCCCGCTGAACATGCAGCCGGCGATCACCTGGATATGGCCGCGCGCCACTGCGATCACGCCCTCCCCAGCCCGCGGACGAGGAGCCGCTGGTCGCGCTTGCCGCGTCGCACCAGGAGGAAGCGGCCGGCCAGCAGGTCGTCGGCGGTGAAGCGCTCCTCCGGATCACGCGCCGCCCGGCCGTTCACGTGCACGCCGCCCTGCTCCACCAGCCGCCGCGCCTCGCCCCGCGATGCCGCCGTGCCGGCCAGGATCAGGACCTCCACGAGGTCCAGCCCCGGTCGGGCGGGATCGGCGGGATCGCCTTCCGGCCAGGGCACCGCCGGGATCTCGGCGGCCAGGTCGGCGAGGGTCTGGGCATCGGCGGCAGCAGGATCCCCGCCGAAGACGAGCTCGCTGACGCGCCGCACCCGCTCGGCCGCGCCGCGCCCGTGGGTTCGTTCCGTGAGGTCCCGCGCAAGGGCGCGCTGGGCCTCGCGCCGCTCCGGGTGCGCGAGGAGCTCGGCATCGAGCTCCTCGATGCGCACGCGGTCGAAGAGCGTGAACCAGCGCAGGTAGGTGCCGACGTCCCGGTCCTCCGCGTCCAGCCAGTACTGGTAGAAGCGGTACGGGGAGGTGAGGCCGGCGTCGAGCCAGATCGACTCGCCGGACTCGCTCTTCCCGAACTTGGCGCCCGAGGCGTTGAGCAGGAGCGGGTACGCGAGGCCGTGGGCAGGCTCGGACTCCCCGTCGGCCTCCGCGTGCCGCACGCCCGTCGTGCGACGGATGAGCTCGAGACCCGCGGTGATGTTGCCCCACTGGTCCGCCCCGCCGCACTGGAGCTCCACCCCGTAGGAGCGATGGAGGTGCAGGAAGTCGGTGGCCTGCAGCAGCATGTAGCTGAACTCGGTGAACGAGAGCCCCTTCTCCATCCGCACCTGGACCGAGTCCTTGGCCAGCATGTACGGCACCGTGAAGTGCTTGCCGACATCGCGCAGGAAGTCCAGCAGGCGGGCATCCCCGAGCCAGTCGAGGTTGTTCACGACGAGCGCCTGCGTCGGGCCGGGCGCGAAATCGAGGAAGTGGGCAAGCTGATCGCGGATCGAGTTGAGGTTGGCGGCGATCGCCGAGCGATCGAGCAGCGGCCGCTCGGCCGATCGCCCCGACGGGTCGCCGATCATGCCGGTGCCGCCACCGACGACGGCAACCGGCTGGCCGCCGAATCGCTGGAGCCGCACGAGCCCGAAGATCGGGATCAGGTGCCCCACGTGCAGCGACCGGAACGTGGGATCGAAGCCGTTGTATGCGCGAAGCGGCCGGCCCGACGCGAGGCGCGCCTCGAGCCCGTCCGTTGTGGCGTGGACGAGCCCGCGCCAGCGCAGGTCCGGGAGCAGCCCGGCGAGGCCGGGGGCGCTCACGAGATCAGAACCCCCGGCTCGGACACGTCGAACCGGGCCGGCTGGGTCGATCGGGAGCTCATGCCACCTATGCTATCGTGACGGACGCCATGCAGACCAGCCTTGCCCGACGGCAACGACGCCGCCGGAACGGCGCAGGCCGCCGGTCCTCGGGCGATCAGAACGTCGCACGGATCGCGATCGCGCTTCCCATCTTCCTCTTCGCCTCCTTCCTGGTGGCCGGGATCGTGGGCTTTGCGGGCGCCGTGACCGCGTTCAGCTACTACAGTCAGGGCCTCCCGAATCCGAAGGACGTCTTTAGCAACCTCGTCTTCAACCAGGCGACGACGGTCCTCGACCGGAGCGGAAAGGTCCAGCTGGCGTCATTCGCCCGCGAGCAGCGCGACGTGGTCACCTTCGACCAGCTTTCTCCCGCGGTCGTCGACGCCACCACGTCCGTGGAGGACAAGACCTTCTGGGACAACGCCGGGTTCGATCCGGCCGGGATCATCTCCGCGGGCCTGGACACGCTCCGTGGCACCTCGCGTGGTGCATCGACGATCACGCAGCAGCTCGTGCGCGCACGGCTCCTGCCCGCAGCCGCGTTCCAGGGTTCGACGTACGAGCGGAAGATCCGCGAGATCATCCAGTCGGTGCGCCTGACGCAGGAGTTTCCGGGCGTCGAGGGCAAGCGCGACATCATCACCGCCTACCTCAACCAGAACTTCTACGGGAACAGCAGCTACGGCGTGGCGGCGGCGGCACGGAGCTACTGGGGCATCAGCGACCTGAAGAAGCTGACCCTGGCCCAGGCGGCGATCCTCGCGGCGATCCCGCAGTCCCCCACCGAGTTCGACCTGGTCCGGAACGCGGTCGAGCAGACCGGCGCAGACGGCAAGGTCCACCTCGTCGTTCCGCCCGACTCGTCGATCGTGCAGCGGCGCAACTACATCCTGGGCCTGATGAAGACGCGCAGCGTGCTCACCGTGGGCACCTACTCGGCCGCCGACTACGACGCGGCCATGCAGGAGCCGGTGGTGGTCACGCCACCCGCCAACCAGCGCTGGCTGGCTCCCCAGTTCGTGCTGCAGGTCCGGCACCAGCTCGGCGAGATCCTGTGCACGGCCGCCCTCGCCGACAACTGCCCCGCGATCGATACGGGCGGGTTCACCGTGGTCACGACGCTCGACTGGCGGATGCAGCGACTCGCCGAGAAGTGGACGCAGGCGGGCGCCCAGGGCCCGAATGCCAAGGATCCCGCGGCATACGTCAAGGCGGTCGGGGTCCCCTACCAGGATTGGATCAAGCACCTGGTGGGCGCGGGCGTCAACAACGGGGCGCTCGCGGCGATCGACTACCGGACCGGCCAGGTCTACGCCTACACGGGCAGTGCCGGCTTCTACCTCCCGGGCAACAAGAAGTTCCAGCCCCAGTTCGACGTTCTCGAGGACGGCTGGCGGCAGCCCGGGTCCGCCTTCAAGCCGATCAACTATCTCGTCGGGCTCGAGGACCACTCGCTGACCGCCGCGTCGGTGTTCATGGACGTCGTGACCGATTTCGGGGGCGGCTACACGCCGACCGACGCCGACCTCCTCGAGCGAGGGCCCGTCAGGATGCGCGACGCGATCCACGTGTCGATCAACATCCCGGCCGTCAAGGC
>JADGQH010000208.1 GCA_017881985.1 Chloroflexota bacterium
GCACGCCCAGGCCATGGGCGCGGATCGTCTCGAGGGCGCCCATGGCCGTGGCGTCGTTGGCGCAAAAGATCGCGTCGCAGCGGCGCTCGAGGAGCACTTCCGCCCCGGTGACGCCGGAGGGCTCGTTGAAGTCGCCATCCACCATGAGGCCGTCCGTCGACAGCCCCGCCCGCTCCATCGCGCGTCGATAGCCGGTGATCCGATCCTCGGCCGCGACGGTGCCCCGCATCCCGGTGATGTGTCCGATGCGCGCCCGGCCGATCTGGATCAGGTGCGACGTCACGCTGTCGGCGGCGTGCACATGGTCGACGTCGACGTAGCTCGCCGTCCGATCGTGGCGACGATGCCCCACCAGGACCGTCGGGAGATTGGACGCGAGAAGGCCGTCGACGAGCGGGTCCTCGCGGTAATGGGCGGTCACGATGACCCCGTCCACGAGGCCCATGGAGAGGATGTTGTCGAGCGTCTCTTCCTTCGTGCGGTTCCCCAGCCACAGCATCATCCCGGCAGCCAGGTCGACGAACTCGTCGCTCATCCCCTGGAGCAGCTGCCCGAAGTACGCGTCGCGGAAGAGCAGGTGCGGGTCGATGTGCATCACGACGCCGACGACCCCGGAGCGTCCCGATGCGAGAGAGCGGGCGGCGAGGTTGGGTCGATAGCCCGTCTCCGCGAGCATGTGCTCAACGCGGCGGCGGGTCTTCTCGGAGACGGAGCCGCCATTGATCACGCGCGAGACGGTCGCCCGCGACACCCCGCTCAGTCGCGCAAGCTCGTCGATGTTCGGTGCCACCCGGTTGCCAGCCCTCGTAGGATTGGAAGCGCTTCCAAAAAGTACCGACCCGCAACCGCAATGTCAAGTCAATGCTGTACCATTCGTCGCGATGCGATCCCGTCGCGTCACCAAACCGACATGTGCGCGCTTCCAATCCCGGAGGAGCAGGAGTGGAATCTCGATCCTTCCCAGGCGACTTCACGTGGGGGGCAGCGACGGCCTCGTACCAGATCGAGGGAGCCGTCCACGAGGACGGCCGCGGCGAGTCGATCTGGGACCGCTTCTCCCACACCCCGGGCCGCGTCCTCGACGGCGACACCGGCGACGTGGCGTGTGACCATTACCACCGCTACCGCGACGATGTGGCCCTCATCGCCGGGCTCGGGCTCAACGCCTACCGTTTCTCGGTGTCGTGGTCACGGGTGATCCCGGACGGGACCGGCGCGGTGAACGAGCGGGGGCTCGACTTCTACGAACGGCTCGTCGACGAGCTGCTGGCCCACGGCATCGCGCCGTTCCTGACGCTCTACCACTGGGACCTCCCCCAGGCGCTCGAGGATGCCGGCGGGTGGCCCGTCCGCGCGACCGCCGACGCGTTCGCCGACTATGCCGGGATCGTGGCCGCGCGGCTCGGCGACCGGGTCCGCAGCATCGCCACCCTGAACGAGCCGTGGGTCGTCGCCGATCACGGCTACCGGATCGGCACGCACGCCCCGGGGCGCAGCGACCCCGCCGCGGCGCTTGCCGCCTCCCATCACCTCCTGGTCGGACACGCCCTGGGCATGCAGGCGATCCGCTCGGCGGCGCCCACGACGGCCGCCGGAATCGTCCTCAACCTCTCGCCCCAACACCCCGCCTCCACCCACCCGCTCGACCTCGAGGCGGCGTCTGCGGAGCACGCCTGGCTGAACCGCTGGTATCTCGACCCGCTCGTCGGGCGCGGGTATCCGGAGGCCCCGGCGTGGGCCGCGGGACAGGTTCGAGCCGAGGTCAGGGCGGGAGACATGGCGCTGATCGCTGCGCCGATCGACTTCCTCGGGATCAACTACTACAACCAGGGTCGGGTCCGCTCGGGGCTCCTGCCGTCGCTCGAGCCGAGTGGCGATCCCCTGGAACGGACGGGAATGGGCTGGGAGGTCTACCCGGCCGGCCTTGTCGAGGTGCTCGAGTTCGTCGTGTCGCGGACCGGTGCCCTTCCCCTCTACGTCACCGAGAACGGCGCCGCCTACCCGGTCGACGCGGCCGACCCGACGCGGGACCCGGCGCGCGTGAGCTTCCTGCGCCGGCACCTCGAAGCTGCGCTCGACGCGCTCGACCGGGGCGTCCCCCTGCGCGGCTACTTCGCGTGGTCGCTGCTCGACAACTTCGAGTGGGCGCTGGGCTACGATCCGCGCTTCGGCATCGTCCATGTGGACTACTCGACGCTGGAGCGGCGCGTCCGCGACAGTGGGCGCTTCATGGGCGCCGTGGCGCGTTTGGGACGGCTCCCGGTCGACGTCGGGGCCGGGACCGGGGGTTCACGGGCTTGACCATGCAGCGAAGCGAGAGACCGACACCCAGACGCGAAAGGGAACCCCGATGACGACGCCCCCGCCGGCGCGGGACCTCGCGCCCTCACCGCATGGCAGTGCCCCCATCCCCTGGGAGGACCGGCCGGCCGGCTCGACCGGCGTGATCTGGCGTTCGTCGCGGAACCCGATCATCGGGCGCGACCTCCTGCCGCGATCGAACAGCATCTTCAACTCGGCCGTGGTCCCGTTCGGGGACGGGTATGCCGGCGTCTTCCGGGTCGACGACACCACGCGAGCCATGAACGTCCACGCGGGCCGCAGCGCGGACGGCGTGGCGTGGCGGATCTCGCCGCAGCCGATCGCGTTCGCGGCGGCGGATGCCCGGGTCCCCGAGATCCAGGCCAGGTTCGAGCACGCCTACGACCCGCGCGTGACCTGGCTGGAGGACCGCTACTACGTCACCTGGTGCAGCGGCTACCACGGTCCCACGATCGGCGTCGGGTACACGCACGACTTCGAGACGTTCCACCAGCTCGACAACGCCTTCCTGCCGTTCAACCGCAACGGGGTCCTGTTCCCGCGTCGAATCGGCGGCGCCTACGCCATGCTGAGCCGACCCAGCGACAACGGGCACACCCCCTTCGGTGACATCTTCTTCTCGGAAAGCCCCGACCTGGTCCACTGGGGCCGCCATCGCCACGTCATGGCGCCCATCGGGTGGACGTGGGAGTCCACGAAGATCGGCGCGGGGCCGACGCCGATCGAGACGCCGGAGGGCTGGCTCCTCATCTACCACGGCGTGCTGACGTCCTGCAACGGGTACGTCTACTCGATGGGCGCGGCGCTGCTCGACCTCGACGAGCCGTGGAAGGTGATCGCCCGCAGCCGGGACTACCTCCTCTCCCCCCAGGTCGTGTACGAGCAGGTCGGCGATGTCCCGAACGTCGCGTTTCCGTGCGCCGCGCTGGTCGACCAGCCGGCGGACCGGCTGACGATCTACTACGGCGGCGCCGACACGGTAGTGTGCATGGCCCACGGATCCCTCTCCGAGGTCATCGATTTCGTACGTTCGCGGTCCTGACCGGCACGCCGCGGAAGAGGTCACCATGCACTACGGCCACTTCGACGACGCAAGGCGCGAGTACGTCGTCACGCGCCCGGACACGCCGCTGCCATGGATCAACTACCTCGGCAGCGAGGACTACTTCGGGATCATCTCGAACACCGCCGGCGGGTACTCCTTCTACCGCGATGCCCGGCTCCGGCGGCTGACGCGCTACCGCTACAACAACGCCCCGCTCGACCTCGGCGGCAGGTACGTCTACCTCCGCGACGACGCCTCCGGCGACTACTGGAGCCCCAGCTGGCAGCCGACCCAGCGGGACCTGGAGGACTACACCTGCCGTCACGGCCTGGGCTACTCCATCATCTCGTCGCGCTACCAGGGCATTCGGGCGGAGACGCTCTACTTCGTCCCTGCGGGGGAGACCCTGGAGGTCTGGCGGGTTCGGGTCACGAACGAGCGGGCCGTCCCGGCGACGCTCTCCCTGTTCAGCTCCGTCGAGTTCTGCCTCTGGGACGCCCAGGACGACGCCACCAACTTCCAGCGCAACTATTCGGTGGGCGAGGTAGAGGTCGAGGACGGCGTCATCTATCACAAGACCGAGTACCGCGAACGGCGCAACCACTTCGCGTTCTTCGCCTGCTCCGAGCCGCTGGCCGGCTTCGACACGCAGCGCGACGCATTCCTGGGGCCGTACCGGAGCTGGGACCGCCCGATCGCCGTCGAGCGGGGCTTCGCGTCCAACTCGATCGCCCACGGGTGGCAGCCGTCGGGCTCGCACCATGTCCGTCTCGAGCTGCGCCCGGGCGAGACCAGGGAGATCGTCTTCCTCCTGGGCTACGCGGAGAACCCCGCGGATGCCAAGTTCGATCCTCCCGGATCGCAGACGATCGACAAGCGGCGCGTCCGGCCGACGATCGCCCGGTACCTGCAGCCGGACGTCGTCGCGGACGCGTTCGAGGCGCTCCGGTCGCGGTGGACCGACCTCCTCGGGATCTGCCGGGCGGAGACCGGCAACGAGCACGTCGACCGGATGGTCAACATCTGGAACCCGTACCAGTGCATGGTCACGTTCAACATGTCGCGCTCCGCCTCGCTGTTCGAGTCGGGCATCGGCCGCGGGATGGGGTTCCGCGACACGAGCCAGGACCTTCTGGGCTTCGTCCACCTGGTGCCTGCCCGTGCTCGCGAGCGACTCCTCGACGTCGCCTCGACGCAGCTCCCGACGGGCGGGGCGTACCACCAGTACCAGCCGCTCACGAAGCGCGGCAACAACGACATCGGGTCCGGGTTCAACGATGACCCCGCGTGGCTCGTGCTTTCGGTTGCGGCATACCTCAAGGAGACCGGCGACACCTCGATCCTCGACGAGGCCCTCCCGTTCGACAACCAGCCGGGAACCGAGCGCCCGCTCTACGAGCATCTCCAGCGGTCGATCCAGTACACGCTCGACCGCCTCGGGCCGCATGGCCTGCCACTCATCGGTCGCGCCGACTGGAACGACTGCCTCAACCTCAACTGCTTCTCGGAGACCCCCGGCGAATCCTTCCAGACGACCGAGAACCGCAGTGGCGGGGTCGCCGAATCGGTCTTCATCGCGGCACTCTTCGTGCTGGCCGCGGGCGAGCTCGCCGCGATCGCCGTGCTCCGTGGCGACACCGCCGAGGCGACGCGTTCCCTTGCCGCTGCATCGGAGATGCGCCGGGCAGTCGACCAGCACGGCTGGGACGGCGCCTGGTTCCGGCGCGCCTACGACTTCTTCGGTCGGCCCGTCGGGTCCGCGGAGAACGACGAGGGCCAGATCTTCATCGAGCCCCAGGGCATGTGCGTCCTGGCCGGCATCGGGATCGACGATGGGCGGGCACGGACCGCGCTCGATTCCGTCGCCGAGCGCCTGGCGACCCCCCACGGGATCGTGGTGCTCCAGCCGGCCTTCACTCGCTATCACCTGCACCTGGGCGAGATCTCCACCTACCCGGGCGGATACAAGGAGAACGCGGGCGTCTTCTGCCACACGAACCCCTGGGTGATGATCGGCGAGACGCGGGTCCGGAACGGCGATGCGGCGCTGGACTACTACCTCCGGATCAACCCGTCGGCGCGCGAGGATCTCTCCGAGACGCACCGAGGCGAGCCGTACGTCTACGCCCAGATGATCGCGGGAGCGGACGCGGCGACCCCCGGCGAGGCGAAGAACACGTGGCTGACCGGGACGGCGGCCTGGAACTTCGTCGCGATCAGCCAGTGGATCCTGGGCATCCGGCCGGAGCACGACGGCCTGCGCATCGATCCGTGCGTGCCCGTCGCATGGGGCGACTTCACTGCGACGCGACGGTTCCGGGGCGCGACATACCGGATCGCCGTCCGGAAGCGGCCGGGCACGTCCGGCTGCGTGACCCGGCTCCGCGTCGACGGTCGGACGATCGAGGGCAACCTGGTCCCGCTGCCGTC
>JADGQH010000209.1 GCA_017881985.1 Chloroflexota bacterium
GACATCGCCACCGGCACGGGCAAGGTCGCGGCCGATCTCCACCGGCGCGCGCAGCCGGGCGGCGAGGTGCTCGGCGTCGACATCAGCCCGGGCATGATCTCCGTGGCGGAGCGTCGCTTCGTTGGTCGTCCGGGGCTGACGTTCGTCGTCGGTGACGCCCGTGCGTTGCCCGCGCCCGACGCATCCTTCGACGCCGCCACGATCGCGTTCGGGATGCGGAACCTGCCCGACTACCGCGGGGGGTTCGCCGAGATGCGCCGCGTCGTGCGTCCGGGCGGGCGCGTCGTATGCCTGGAGATCGCGCGGCCGCGGAGCCGGCTGGCCCGGATCCTGCGGGCCTGGTTCGACGGGATCGTGCCGGTCATCGGTCGCATCGCCGGGCAGGGCGGCGCCTACGCCTACCTCGTCCGCAGCGTCCGGAGCTATCCCGCGCCGGAGACGATCGCCGGCATCATGCGCGAGGCCGGCCTGGTCGGCGTGACGTGGACCGGCATGTCCGGCGGCATCGTGACGCTCCACGTCGGGACGGTGCCGCCCGCGGAGTGAGCCGGAGGCGCCGCGTGCTCAGTACCAGGGCCAGGGCACGGCCGGCCAGTCCGGGTGCGGGTGGGGGAAGGTTCGAGAGCCCAGGAGCTCGTCGAGGCGGGCTCGGGCCACCTCGATCTCGGCGCCGTCGAGGTGCTCGGCCAGCGTGGCAGCGAGCGGCCCGCCGGCCGCGAGCTTCGGACGGAGCAGTGCGAGGACCTGCAGCTCCCGCGGGGCGATCAGCGTGCCCCGCCAGTTCCACAGGATCGTGCGCAGCTTCGGGTCGACGTTGAAGGTGACGCCGTGGTCGACGCCCTGGATGATGCCGTCGGGCCGCACCAGCAGGTGCCCTCCCTTGCGGTCGGCGTTGTTGACCACGGCGTCGAACAGGGCAATCCGCCGCAGGCGGGGATCGCTCGACTGGAGGAGGGCCAGGATGTCGACGTCGTCGCGGGTCGCGACCCACAGCTGGAGCATCCCGGGACCCAGCGGGCCCGCCTCGCGAAAGACCGTCGGGGGCACGATCTGCCAGCCCGTCGCCTCGGACACGGCGTGTGCCGCCACCTCGCGATGCGCCAGCGTGGCCTCGGGGAAGTCCCAGAGGGGCCGCTCGCCGCGGATCGGCTTGTAGACGGCTCCGGCCGTGATCATCCCCCGGCCGGGGACGTCGCCGGTGATCGTGACGAGCAGGGTCGTGTTCGAGGCCTGGACGAGTCGGCCCACGATCTCGAGGTCGCCGTTTCGGAGGAATGGGAGCGCCAGGGAGGAGGGGAGGTCGACCGCCGGCGGGAGCTCCGGCTCGTCGTCGCTCTCGGCCGCGTCAGCGTCGTCCTCGTCGTCGCTCTCGGCCGCGTCAGCCCCGTCGCCCGCTTCGTCCGGCTCGCCCTCGCGTCCGGCTGCGTCCGCCTCGTCGTCGCGGGCGTTCATGTCGTCCGTCCCCGCCCGTTCGTCGGGCCCGTCCACGCCGGGGCTGCTCAGTGCACGTAGCCGTTCTTGCGCGGGCAGATGTGGCCCGTGGGGTCGAGCGGCTGGCCGCAGAAGGGGCAGGGCGGCCGCCCGGCGGCCACGGTTCGCAGCGAGCGCTCCACGAACGCGCGGGCGGCGAGGGGCGTCAGGCGGACGCGCACCAGGTCCGGACCGTCGGGATCGCTGTCGTCGATCTCGAGCGATACGGGCTCGTCGTCGTCCTCATCTTCGTCCGCGTCGTCCTCGTCCGCCTCGTCGGGCTCGTCGTCCTCGTCCTCATCCTCGTCGTCGGCTTCCTCCTGGGCACGGGCCTCGACCACGACCTGCTCGCGCTCCGGGTCCCAGCCGAGCGTCATCGTCCCGACGCGGAACGCCTCCACGAGCGGCTCACCGAGGGGCGACGTGTCGTCGTCGGACGGCGCGAGCGCCTCCGGGACCTGCACGCCGCGCCGGCCGATCTCCGCGATGAGGAGCGCGAGGCGCTCCGCGAGCACCTGGACCTGGACCTTCTCGAGCACGACCGAGACGAGCGCGCTGCCCTTGCGAGCCTGCAGGAAGAAGGTGCGGTTGCCGGGCTGGCCGACCGTCCCGGCGACGAACCGGTCCGGGACTCCGAAATCATAGATGCGACGCGGCACGAAAGCCCTCCGGGCGAGATGGATGTGACGGCGACTCTAGCGCGGTCGCGGCCGGTGCGCCTGCGGCCGTCCTGCGCCACGGCGTCCCGCGGCGACTGGCGTCCCACGACCCGGCGCGACCGCGATCGTGGTTAACGTCCCCGGTGGCGCCGCGAGGGTGGTTTCGGGATGAGGCCGTCCACGCTGCCACCGGTGTCGTTGACACGGATGACGAACGTTCGGAGGGCCGTGTACTGGATCACGGTCAGCGATGCGGGATCGACCACGATCCGCTGGTAGCCGTCGAGATGGAGCCCCAGCGCATCGGCGATGAGCGACTTGATGACGTCCGCGTGGCTCACGAGCGCGTACGTCGCGTCCTGCCCGAGCCGCGCGTTCCAGTCGCGGACGGCCTCGGCCGCCCGGGCGGCCATCGCGGCGAGCCCCTCGCCGTCCGGGAAGACGGCAGCCGACGGGTTGCCCTGGACGATCCGCCAGAGCGGGTCCTTCGTGAGCTCCTTGAACGGACGGCCCGTCCAGCTGCCGTAATGGACCTCGCCGACCCGTTCGTCCACGTGGAGCGGGGGCGCCGGCTCGCGACCGGCAAGGACGGCGTCGGCAGTCTCCCGGCAGCGTTCCAGCGGGGACGTCACGACCGCCGCCACCGGGATGGCGCGCATCCGCTCGCCGAGCGATGCGACCTGGGCGCGGCCGCGATCGTCGAGATGGAGTCCCGGCGTCCAGCCGCTCAGGATCGGACCGGTCAGGGCCGTCAGGCCGTGACGGACGAGGAGGACGGTGGTCACGCGGGCACGGTCGCGTCGGCCGTCAACGCGTCGGGGTCGTCGGCCGCGGTCTCGTCGGCCGCGGGTCCGGAGCCGTCCACGGCGGCCGTCCCGGGTTCCACAGCCGGAGTCGTGGTCTCGGTCGCTGCCGGCGGAAGCGCCTCGCCGTCATGGTCTTCGCCGCTCCAGGAGGCGACCGGGCTGGTCGTCACCCGCACGCCGCCGAACAGCGAGAAACCGCGCAGCTGGAGGAGCGGTGCGTCCGCTGGGAGATTGGCATCGTCGATGTCGACCTGCGTCCCGCCGAGGATCGAGCGTACGTGCGACTCGACGCGCCAGCCCTCCGGGATCGCGACCTGCGTTCCGCCGTACATGGTCCGCAGGTTCAGCGTCGCCCCCGATGGGTCGAGCGTCGCGCCGCGGAGGTCGACATCGTGGCCGGCAAACCAGGTGATCACGCGGCCCCCGCGGAGCGCTGGGGCGTGGCTCTCGAACCGCTCGCCTGCGAAGACCGAGGTCGCGGTCGGCTCGTTCGAGGCCGGGTCCTTCGTCGTCTCGATCCGGCGCTTCGTGACGGCCGCGACGGCAGCCGAGCCCATCCCGAAGAGCGTCGTGACGGCGACAACGAGCGCGAAGACGCGCGTGACGCCGCGAAGCAGTCGTTTCATTGGGCACCTCCTGGCCCGATGCTACTCCGGTCGTGGCGTTGGGTGAGTTGCGCTGCCCGCCAACCCCGCCCCTGCCCATGCCGTCGGTCTGCGTCCGATCCCCGGACGTCGCGACCTGCCCCGTGCGGTCGGGGCTCGGAATCCACGACAATCCACCCATGCCTGGTGGACGAGTGCTCGTGGTCGGAGCGGTCAACGTCGACCTCGTGGTGGCGGCCGCCCGGCTGCCCGGACCCGGCCAGACGGTGACCGGCGGCGACGTTGCGCGCTACCCGGGCGGCAAGGGCGGGAACCAGGCAACAGCGGCGGCGCGGCTCGGCGCGCGGGTTGCGTTCGTCGGGGCAATCGGACCGGACGACATGGGGAGCGAGGCACGTGGTGCGCTCGCGGTCGAGGGGATCGACCTCAGCGGCCTCGCGGTTACCGACCGTGCGACGGGCGTCGCCCTGATCGTCGTCGACCCGAGCGGCGAGAACCTGATCGCGGTTGCCCCCGGGGCGAATGGCGAGGTGCGCCGACGCCACGTGGAGGCCGCCCTGGAACGGCTCGCCCCCGGCCCGCGCGACGTGGTGCTCGTCTCCAGGGAGATCCCCGCGGACGGCGTGCTCGCGGCGCTCGAGATCGGACGCGAGGCCGGCTCGACCACGATCCTCAACCCGGCACCGGCCGACGACCTGGAGGCGTCGACGCTCGCCCTGGTCGACATCCTGACGCCGAACGAGACCGAGCTCGCCATCCTGGCCGGCGTCGGACCGACCTCAGTCGAACCGGCCGCCGTCGGACCGGCCCGCGGCAGACCGGCCGGCGACGAACCGGAATCCCTCGCCAGGCGCCTGCTCGCGGGCGGGCTCGGCGGCCATGTCGGCGGCGCTGATACCTTTGATCGCGATGGCGGCGCTCGGGATACCCGCGCCGGCGATACTCCCGGCCGGGGAGACACGACCGGCCGGGGAGACACGACCGGCGGGGGAGGCACAGCCGGCCGACGGGACCCGAGCTGGCCGGCCGTCGTCGTGACGCTCGGCGCGGCCGGAGCGCTCGTGGTGCGCATCGATGGCCCGGCCCTCGCCGTCGGTGCCCCCGACGTCACGCCGCTCGACACGACCGGTGCCGGCGACGCGTTCAACGGGGCGCTGGCCGCAGCCCTGGCCAATGGGCACGACCTGCCGGAGGCCGTCCGCCGGGCCGTCGCGGCGGCCTCGTTGTCGACGACGCGCCCAGGAGCCCGGGGCGGCATGCCGACGCGCGCCGAGCTGGAGGACTTTCTCGGCACCACATGAGCGGCGAAGCGGGGTACCGTCGACGCCCGAGTCGGCCCGCGGCACGGAGGAAGGCGCCGGCCCGATCGCGGTGCGGGGGGAATCGAAAGGCCCCGGCGAACCGGGGCCTTCGTGCGAAGTCGTCGCGTGAGCGACGTCTCAGCGGGGGTCAGGCGGTGCGCACCTGAGCGGCGCGCGGCCCCTTCGGGCTCGCCTGCACTTCGAACTCGACGCGCTCGCCGCCGGCAAGCCGGTCGAAGTCGAGCGGGGGGGTGAGCTCGTTGCGGTGGAAGAAGTACTCCTTGCCGTCTTCGGCGGTGATGAAGCCGAAGCCGCGGTCAGAGACGACCTTCTTGACTGTTCCTGCGGTCATGGTGACCCTTTTCTCTTCCCGAACCAAACACAGACGCACGGTCTGTTCGAGAAGGAACGGTCGACCACGCGAGAGTTGCCACTACATTGCGGCAACAGTTGGAGTATACACGGTCACGCAAGAATGCCCAGCGCCGGAACCAGGGAACGCCGAGCGCCGGAACCAGGAAGGCGAAGCGTCGCGAGCTGCGAAGGCACAGCGCCGGGTGCGGTGAAGCCGCAGGACCCGGCGCCCGACGGTCGCTCGCCCCCTTGGGGCGGGTCGTGAAACCGCCCGACGCCCGTCGGCGTAGCAGATGGCACGGGCGCAGCGACGCGAGTCCGCGAGGAGCCGCAACCGCCCGGCCGTCCACGGAGCCACGTCCGATGTCCCGATCGCCGTTCGCTCGCAACCCCCGCCGATTCACGGCACTCGCGTTCGTCGTCGCGCTCGGCGCAGCGGCCTGCACGAGCGCAGCCGGTGGCCCGGCCGCGCCATCGCTCGCGTCTCCGTCCCTCGCGCCCGCGGCGGCCACGTCGGCGGCGGCCCCCTCGGCGGCGGTGCCCGCAGCCGCGCCTGCGGCGTCGAGCCCGGCTCCTGCGGCGAGTCACGCCGCCGGCCGCTA
>JADGQH010000210.1 GCA_017881985.1 Chloroflexota bacterium
TTGAGGTCAAGGACCTTGCCATTGCGCCAGCCACCGTCGGCGGTGATCAATGCCACCGCCTCCGCGTCGATCATGCGGCCCTCGAGCGCGTCCGAGCTGAAGCCTCCGAAGACGACCACGTGCGGCGCGCCGATCTTGGCGCAGGCCAGCATCGCGATCGGCAGCTCCGGGATCATGGGCATGTAGATGCCGACTCGATCACCGATCCCGACACCCAGCGCCTTGAGAGCGTTCGCGGCCTTGTTGACCTCGCGCTGGAGATCGGCGTACGTCAGGGTCCGTGTGTCACCTGGCTCGCCTTCCCAGTAGTACGCGACCTTCGCGCCGAGTCCCTGTTCCACGTGGCGATCCACGCAGTTGTAGGCGACGTTGAGCTGGCCGCCGACGAACCACTTGGCGTAGGGCAGCTCCCACTCGAGGACCGAATCCCATGGGCGCGACCAGCTGATCCGCTGCTTTGCCTCGGCCGCCCAGAACGCCTCGGGATCCCGCTCGGCGCGTTCGTACAGTTCCGGCGTTGCGTTCGCCTGCGCGGTAAAGGCGGGCGCCGGGGTCACTTCTCGGACCTCGGAGAACAGCGCCTCGATCTCGGGCTGATTCGGGCTCATGCATGCGCCTCCGAAATCACCGACACGTCATCGCGGCCGTTCCCGTCGCGCCTGCCGCCTCGGGCGCCGACGCTGGCTTGCGGAACGCCGCAAGACTAGTCGGTCCTCCCGCCTTGTCAACACATGCGCACATGGGAATGGGCATGTCTCGCCATCCGGGCCTTATGTTCCGCGCGATGCGCCGACGTCGACCTACCCGGAGTCCCGGGCGGCGAGGGCAGTGAGCGCCCCGGCGAGCGCCGCCCGGGCAACCTCGAGATTGCGCGTGGCGAGGTCGGGCGACTCCCGGGGTGCGAAGCCCGGCGGATCGATCCATGCATCCGGCGGCGGACCCTGGCGATGCGCGGCCGCGTCTGCGGCCCAGCGGGATCGCCATGCCCCGGGCGTGCCGGCCGGGACGTCCCGATGGGCCTGCGCCAGCCAGACGAGCCCCCAGGCGCGCGGCACGACGCGGTAGACGTCATATCCCCCGCCGCCGGTCGCCAGCCAGCGCCCGCCCGCGTGCTCGTGAGCGAGCCTGTCGAGCAGCCGGGCGGCGCGGGAGATCGCGCCCGTGCCCAGGTGCAGGTGCGCGAGCGGATCCAGGAGGTGGCTGTCGCAGCCGTGCTGGCTGACCAGGATCGTCGGCCGGAATGCGGCGGCGAGCGGGGCGAGCAGCATCTCGAGCGCCTCGAGCCAGGACGCGTCGGCCGTGCCGGGCTCGAGGGGCACGTTGACGGCGGTCCCGTGCGCCTGCGGGCCGCCGCGATCGTCGACGAAGCCGGTCCCCGGGAAGAGCGAGTGGCCCGTCTCGTGGAGCGAGACGGTCAGGACGTTCGGGTCGTTCCAGAAGATCGCCTCGACGCCGTCGCCATGGTGGACGTCGAGGTCGACGTACAGGACCCGGTGGCCGGCGTCACGCGCGCGGCCGATGGCCAGCGCGACGTCGTTGTAGATGCAGAACCCGCTGGCGCGTCCGGGCATCGCGTGGTGGAGACCGCCGCCCGGATGGAGGACGTGGGGCTCCTCCCCGCCCAGGATTCGCTCCATCGCGGCCAGCGATCCGCCGGCCACCGCGGCCGCCGCCTCATGCATGCCGTAGAAGGGCGGATCGTCCCCCCACGATGCGAAGCCAGCCTGCGGGCCGACGTCGGGGTACTCGGACAGCATCCGCACCGTCGCCACGTAGTCCTGGTCGTGCACGCGCTCGAGCTGGGCGTCCGGGACCGCCGCCGGGGCGAGGAAGCGGTCGGCGCCGAGCGCACGCAGGAGGTCGATCCCGGGGCCGAACCGCCGCGGCGTCAGCGGGTGGTGGCTCCCGAAGTCGTAGTGGAGAGACGCTGCGCCGTAGACCACCAGGGGCTGGGCGCGTTCCGCGTTCGCGTCGTGCACGGGTGCTCGGTCTCGCTCCTTCTCCGGCAAACACGGACCGGGGTTGACCACCGCGACCGGATCGCCCTCGACCGATGTCGCGAAACTATAGCGAGATGGGTCGCGCTGCCCGAGAATGGCAGGCAACGCCATGAGCACCGCGACTTCACGGGACCGCGCGCGCGACACGATCCTCCGGGACGGGTCGGCGATCCGGATTCGCCAGGCGCGCCCGGACGACGAACCCCGCCTCGTGACCTTCCTCAGGGGGCTCGCCCCCGAGTCGCGCCGCATGCGCTTCGCCGGCCTCGTCTCGGATCTCGAAGGCCAGGCGCATCGGTGGGCAGCTCCCGTCGACCCGACAGGCTGCTCGCTGGTGGCCGAGACCGGGATCGCCGACCGGATCATCGCGCACGCCAGCTACGACCGGATCGGGCCGGACTCGGCGGAGGTCGCGTTCATCGTGGCCGACGAATTGCAGGGCCGCGGCATCGCGACGCTGCTGCTCGAGGAGCTTGCCGAGCGGGCGCAGGAGGCGGGCATCTCCACGTTCTCCGCCGACGTCCTGGCCGAGAACGGCCGCATGCTCCGGGTCTTCCACGAGAGCGGCTTCCCGACCCGCCTCCGAGCCGAGCCGGGGGCCGTCCTCGTCGAGTTCCCGACCGCGCTCACGGGCCCGGCCCGCGAGCGGTTCGAGCGCCGCGAGCAGATCGCGGCCGCCGCGGCGGTTCACGGCCTGCTCTACCCGACCTCCGTCGCCGTGATCGGGGCCTCGCGACGCCGTGGGACGATCGGCGGGGAGCTGTTCCACAACCTCCTGAGTGGGGCCTTCACCGGGCCGGTCTATCCCGTCAACCCCAACGCGGACGTCGTCCAGTCGGTTGCGGCCTACCGCGCGATCGGCGACATCCCGGGCCCCGTGGACCTCGCGGTGCTGGTTGTCCCGGCGACCTCGGCCGTGGACGTCGCCCGGGCCTGCGCGGCCAAGGGCGTCAAGACGATCGTCGTCGTCTCGCCCGGGTTCGCGGAGATCGGCGGGGAGGGCATCACCCGGCAGCGGGAGCTGCTGGCCGTCTGCCGCCAGGCCGGGATGCGCCTGGTCGGACCGAACTGCATGGGCGTCATCAACCTCGCGCCCTCGGTCAGCATGAACGCGACGTTCTCGCCGACCGCGCCGATCGGCGGCCGGGTCGGCTTCCTGTCGCAGAGCGGCGCCCTCGGCCTGGCCATCATCGAGCACGCCAACCGCCTGGGCCTCGGCCTCTCCAGCTTCATCTCGATCGGCAACAAGGCCGACCTCTCGGGTAACGACTTCCTCCAGTACTGGGAGGACGACCCGGCCAGCGCGGTCCTTGCCCTCTACCTCGAGTCGGTGGGCAACCCCCGCAAGTTCGCCCGGATCGCCCGCCGCGTCGGCCGCACCAAGCCGATCATCGCCGTCAAGAGCGGCCGGTCGGCCGCCGGGGCGCGGGCGACGTCCTCGCACACGGGTGCGCTGATCGGCGCGTCGGACGTGACCGTCGAGGCCCTCTTCCACCAGGCCGGCGTTGTCCGAACCGACACGCTCGGCGAGTTCTTCGACGTGGCCTCCCTGCTCGCGAACCAGCCGCTTCCCGCCGGGCGGCGGGTCGCGATCCTCACGAACGGCGGGGGCCCGGGGATCCTGGCCGCCGATGCCTGCGACGCCGACGGCCTCATCGTGCCGGCATTGCCCGCCGAGGTTCGAGACGCGCTCGCTGAGTTCCTGCCCGTCGAGGCGGCCCTCGGCAATCCCGTGGACACCATCGAAGGGACGCCGGACGCGTTTCGCCGCGCCATCGGGGTTCTCGCCGCGTGGGAGGGGATCGACGCGATCATCGTCCTGTTCGTCCCCCCGCTGGTCACGAAGACCGAGGACGTGGCAGCCGCGATCCGCGACGCCGTGCTGGAGCTCCCGCGGCCGGTCCCCGTGCTCACCGTGTTCATGTCGGCCGAAGGGGGGCCGCATGCCCTTCGCGATGGCCCCGTCAAGGTGCCGGCGTACAGCTACCCGGAGGAAGCGGCCCGGGCGCTCGCCCACGCCGTTCGCTACGCAGAATGGCGGGCGGCGCCGCTCGGCAGCGTCCCTCACTTCGACGACCTTCGCGAGGACCAGGCGGCGGCGGCGCTGGCCGCCGCCCTTGCGCAGATCGACCCGGGCGATCCGGGCGCGGGAGGGACGCTGGCCGGCCCGTCCATCGCAGGCGCTCCGGAAGAGGCCCGCTCGCGCTGGCTGCGACCCGATGAGGTCGCCCGCCTGTTGGAGTGCTATGGGATCCCGACCGCGCGCTGGCGTCTGGTGGAGACGGCCGAGGACGCGGGACGGGCCGCGGACGAGATCGGCGGACCGGTCGCCCTCAAGGCCGTCGCGACCGGGATCGTCCACAAGGCCGAGGCACGCGCCGTGATGCTCTCCCTCGAGGGAGCTGCCGCGGTCCAGGAGGCCGCGCGCGGCATGGCGGCCACGCTCGCCGCCGCCGGGCACCCGGTCGAGCGGTTCTTCGTCCAGCAGATGGTGGCCGGCGGCGTCGAGATGCTCGTCGGCGTCGTCCACGACCGGCTGTTCGGACCGGTCATCGCATGCGGCGCGGGCGGCGCCGAGGTCGAGCTGCTCCGGGACGTCGCCGTGCGCATCACGCCGCTGACCGATCGCGACGCGAGCGAGATGATCCGGTCGCTCGCCACGTTCCCGCTTCTCGACGGCTATCGAAGCGCGCCGCGCGCCGACGTTGGCGCCCTGGAGGAGACCCTCCTCCGCGTCAGCGCGATGGTCGAGGCGCACCCCGAGGTCGTGGAGATGGACTGCAGCCCGCTGATGGTGCTGGAGCAGGGTGCCGTCGTGATCGACGCGAAGATCCGGATCGAGCTGCCGCTGCCTCGCTGATCCCCACCGGCGATCGCGCTGCGCGTTGCCCGTCCGCCCGGGAAGCGCGCGACCGTCGGCGGGTGCGTCAGCGCGAGCGGTCGAGCGCGCGGACGATGATCGCGAGCCCGATCAGGATGATGAGCAGCGGCCCGACCGGGAAGTCGACGCCGTAGACGCTCCCGATGCCGGACAGGAGAGCGACTGTCCCGAGGATCAGCGTGAACCCGCTGGTCCGGATGCCGAGCGCGAGGCGGACGGCGTTCAGGCCCAGCATGATCACGCCGGCGCCGATGAGCCAGGTGCCCTCCTTCACCGACGGCAGCAGCGCAAAGCCGCCCAGCATGATCAGGAAGAGGCCCCAGCTGATGGTCTCGAGGCGATGGTTCAGCTCGCGCTTCGCCGGGGTCATGCCGCTGGTCACGTGGGTCCTCCGTGGGTTGAGACTCGCGGCGAGGATAGCGTGCCGGGATCGTCCCGTGGGCGACGTCAGGCAGGGTCCGCCAGGAGCGCCCGGAGCCCCTCGAACTGCAGCCCGGCCCCCAGACCCAGCGCGAGCGCGACGCGCGCCTGGATCGGCGTGAGCGAGCCCGCCATGAGGATGCCAGCGCGCTGCCACGTGGTGCCGCCCCCGGGGAACGCGTAGAACGGACCGACCGGACCGGCGCCGGTCCGGCTCGCGAGGGCCACCGGGATGCCCGCGGCCATCGCGTCGACGGCCGCGCGCAGGAGATCCGGGTGCGTGTTGCCGGAACCGGTCGCAGCGACCACCACCGCGCGCGCCCCGGCCGCGACCGCGCGATCGAGGGCACGGCCGTCGGTCTCCAGGGCGGCGGTCACGATCTCGACGGGGCCACCGGGCGCGGCCGGCACGGGGTCGAGGTGGCGTCGGGGTCCCCGCACGTCGAGGGAGACGCGCCGCTCCCCTGCCCGACCGAGCGGTCGGCCGGCACGACT
>JADGQH010000211.1 GCA_017881985.1 Chloroflexota bacterium
TCGCGAGCGACAACGCGATCTTCGGCCAGGTGGGCCCGCGCGTCGGCAGCTTCGACGCCGGGTTCGGGATCGGCCTGCTCGCGCGGCTCGTCGGCGACAAGAAGGCGAAGGAGATCTGGTTCCTCTGCCGCCGGTACTCGGCGGCGGATGCGCTGGCGATGGGCCTCGTCAACGCGGTGGTCCCGCTCGCCGACCTCGAGGCCGAGGGGATCCGCTGGGCGGACGAGATCCTGGCCATGAGCCCAACCGCGATCCGCTTCCTCAAGTCGGCGTTCCTCGTGGCGACCGATGGGCTGGCCGGGCTCCAGGAGTTCGCCGGCAACGCGACGGGCCTTTACTACACGACCGACGAGGCCCACGAGGGCTCGCGCGCGTTCCTGGACAAGCGCGATCCCGACTATTCGAAGTACCCGCGGCGACCGTGACGTCCATCGCCGCCCGACCCTCCGCCGTGCGGACGTGGCTCCTGGCGATCCGCCCGGCCACGCTCCCGGCCGCGGCGAGTGGCGTGGTCGTGGGGCTCGGCGCCGCCCTGGCCGCGGGCGCCGCGTTCCGCGTCGACACCGCGCTCGGCTGCCTGGCGGTCGCGCTGCTCCTGCAGGTCGTTGCGAACCTCGCCAACGACCTCTCGGACTTCCGGCGCGGCGCCGACACGCCGGATCGGGCGGGGCCAACCCGCGTCGCGTCGGCCGGGCTCGTGACCGAACGCCAGCTGGAGGTCGCAATCGGGCTGACGATTGGCCTCGCGGCGCTGACCGGCCTGTGGCTGGCCTGGGTGGGCGGCCCGGCGATCGTCGGGCTGGGCCTGCTCGCGATCGTGGCCGCCCTCGCGTATACCGGCGGGCCGTGGCCGTATGGGTACCGCGGCCTGGGCGAGGTGTTCGTGTTCGTCTTCTTCGGCCTTGTCGCGGTCGTCGGGACGGCATACCTCCAGGCGCTCCGCTTCGAGCCGCTGTTCGCGGTCGCCGCGATCCCCGTCGGCGCCCTGACGACTGCGATCCTCGTCGTCAACAACCTGCGCGACATCCCGACCGACGCGGCTGCCGGCAAGCGGACGCTGGCCGTGATGCTGGGCCGCCGTGCGACGGCGATGGAGTACGCGATCCTGCTCGCCGCGGCGTTCGCGGTGCCGATCGGGCTCATGCTCGCCGGCTTCGGGATCGTGCAGCTGCTGCCCCTCGTGTCGGCCCCGCTCGTCGGCCCGCTCCTGCGGAGGGTCCGCGACTTCCGGGAGCCGCGGCAGCTCAACCCGGTCCTCAAGGGCACCGCGCGGCTCGACCTCGCGTTCGGGGTGCTCTTCGCGGCCGCCCTCGCGCTCCGCGGCTGGCCCGCATGATCGACCTGCGCACGACGCTCGAGGCGGTCCCGGTGACCGGCCTGACGGCGGTCCGTGTCCGGGTCCCGTTCCGCCGTCCATTCGCGACGGCGACGGGCATGTGGCTCCATCGCGAGGCGTGGATCCTGTTCGTGGCCGGTCCGGACGGCCGGATCGGCGTCGGCGAGGCGGTCCTCGAGCCGGACGCGACCGAGGTCGAGGAGACGATCCTGGCCCGACTGATCCGCGAGGCCGCCGATCGCGCACGGTCCGGCGACGTGCCCGATGTCGAGGAGCTCGAGCTGCTTGGGACGCCGGGCCGCGCCTTCCGCGCCGCGATGGATGCGGCTCGTTTCGACCTGCTACCGGTCGGGGATGGGGAGGTCGCAGGCGCAGGGGAACCTCGCCGCGTCGGGGCCGCGACGGCCGATCGCACGATGCCGCCCGGCGTGCCCGTCAACGGCACGATCGGCTTCGGTGGGCCGGCTGCCGGCGCCGAGGCCGCGCTCCAGGCGATCGAGGCCGGCTTCACGACCCTGAAGCTCAAGGCGGGTGTGGAACGCGAGACGGTCGACCTCGTGGCCCGCGTTCGGGCGATCCGGACCGCGGTGGGTCCCGACGTCCGGCTCCGCCTGGACGTGAACGGCGCCTGGGATCTGCCCACGGCCGAGGAGCGCCTCGAGGCCGTTGCGCGCTTCGGGATCGAGTACGTCGAGCAGCCGCTACCCGCGGACGACGGCGCCGGGGCGGCCGAGCTGCGGCGCCGCGTGGAGGTCCCGGTCGCGGCCGATGAGGCGGCCGCGTCGATCGTCGCGGTGCGACGGCTCCTCGCCGAGGGCGCGGCCGACGTCCTGGTCGTGAAGCCCGCGCGCGTCGGCGGCCCGGTCGCCGTGGCCGAGATCGCGGCTGCTGCCGCCGCCCACGGGGTGCCTGTTGTGGTCAGCACCCTCTTCGAGACGGGGATCGGCATCTCGGCCGCGTTGAGCGCGGCCACGGTGCTCCCGTTCGCGCCTGGCGCCCGCTTCCCGGCACCGCTGGCGCACGGCCTCGCGACCTTCGGGCTGCTGGAGCACGATCTGCTCGACGAGCCGCTGGTGGTCGAGTCCGGACGGATGCACGCGCCCGGGGGGGACGGGGCCGGTCGCCTGCGGGTCCGCGTGAGTCGCCCGGCGGTGGCGCGCTTCGCCGCGGAGTTCGTCGAGGCGACCCCATGAGCACGGCGATGATCCTGCCGCTGGCGCTCCGCGGTCACGCCGGGTCGACGTCCGATGCGCCGGCGATCGTGGAGCCCGGGCGAACCTGGACCTTTGCCGAGCTCGACGCGCGCGCCGACGCGCTGGCGGGCGGTCTCGTTGCTGCCGGGGTGATGCCCGGCGATCGGGTGGCCCTGCTCGCGGCGCCGTCGGCGAGTGCCGTCGCGTTGCTCGCAGGCGCGGGCCGGGTCGGGGCATGCGTGGCCCCGCTCGGGACGACCCTTACCACGCCCGAGCTGGCGGCCGCGGGTGTCGTGATCGGGCCGCGGCTGGCCGTGCACGACGCGGAGCATCTCGACCGCGCACGGGCCCTCGGCGTGCCAACGATCCCTCTCGACACGCTTGGCGTGGGCGCAACGGGCGCACGCCCGCCGGCGAACCCGTTCGATCTGAACGCACCGGCCGTGGCGATCCTCACGTCGGGCACGACCGGGCGCCCGAAGGCCGCCCTCCTCTCCCATGCCGCGATGGCGGCGAGCGCCGCCGCGTGGTCCGCAGCGCTGCCGGCGGCAACGGGCTGGGTCCTCTGCCTTGGCCTCGCCCACGTCGCGGGGCTCGGGGTGGCATGGCGGGCAATCGGGGCGGGCGTGCCGCTGCGCGCCGTCCCGGCGTTCGACGTCGAGCCCGTGCTCGACGCGCTCCGGCATCGGCCCGCCAGCCACGTCTCGCTCGTCCCGACGCAGCTCGTCCGGTTGCTCGACGCCGTCGACCGCGAGGCACGACGACCGCGGCTCGCGAACCTGCGGGCCGTCCTCCTCGGCGGCGCACCGATCCCGCCGGACCTTGTGACGCGGGCGCTCGCGGCCGGCTGGCCGGTCGTCCCGACGTACGGCCTCACGGAGGCGGGCTCCGGCGTGTCGGCCTTGCCAACCGGCGACGTCGCGGCCCATGCCGGATCGGCGGGGCGGCCGCTGCCCGGTGTCGAGGTCCGGATCGCTGACCCTGCCGCGGATGGCACGGGCGAGATCCAGGTCCGCACGCCGGCCGGGTTCTCCGCCTACCTCGGCCGGCCGGAGGCGACGGCCGCCGCGTTCGAGGCCGACGGTTGGCTGCGGACCGGCGACGCGGGGCGGATCGACGGAGACGGCTTCCTCCACGTGCTCGATCGACGCGACGACCTGATCGTGTCGGGAGGCGAGAACGTCTTCCCCGCCGAGGTGGAGGCAGTGCTCGCGGAGCACCCCGGGATCGCGGAGGCCGGCGTCGCCGGTCGCCCGGACCCGACCTGGGGGGCCGTGCCGGTGGCGTCGGTCATTCCTCGATCCGGTGCGCCGGTCCCGACCGACGCCGAGCTGCGAGCGTTCTGTTTCGCTCGCCTGGCGCCGTACAAGGTCCCGGCCGAATTCATCGTCGTGGCGTCGCTGCCGCGGACCGCGTCCGGGAAGCTGCGTCGATCGGAGCTGCGCGCGGCGCTGGCTCCCCAACCGTCCGTGGACGCCAACCCTGCGACCGATGGCCAACCGCTCGTCGCCGGCACGCTGCCCACCGGCGATACGCTGCCCGCCGCTGTCCCACCGGCCGACGGCCCGCCGCCGGCAGCGGACAAGGACGTGCCGGCATGACCGGTGCGTCGATGCGCACGCTCCGCACGCCCGACGGGACCTCGCTGGCCTACCGCTTGTTCGCCGCCGCTGACGGGGCCGGGCAGGAGATGCCCATCGTCCTTCTCCACGCGACCCTCTCGGCGTCCATCCAGCTGACCGGCCTGGCCCGGCTGCTTGCCGCCCGCGGACCCGTCCTCGCCCTCGACCGGCGGGGGAGTGGAGCGAGCATCGTGCCCATGCCGCGGCCGCTCGACGTTGCCGTCCACGTCGCCGACGTCGCCACCCTGCTCGACATTGAGGGAATCACCGACGCCGTTCTTGTCGGGCACAGCTTCGGCGGGGTCGTCGCGCTCGAGGTCGCGGCCCGGGTTCCGGGGCGCGTCCGGGCGGTCATCGCCTGGGAGCCGCCGTACGGGCCGCTCGCCGACGCGGAGACCCGGGCGGCGTTCGCTGTTGTCGCGACCGCGACGGAACGGGCCTTCGCGTCCGGTGGGGGGGCCGCGGCTGCGGCTGCGTTCCTCGACGGGGTTGGGGGCGACGGAGCCTGGGTGGCGCTGCCCACCCGGGCCCGGACGTTCCTCGCGGCTCAGGGAGAGGGCGCGTTCGCCGATGCCGCGCTCGGCGGGCTGGAGCCCGCCGGCCTGTCGCGGATCGCCGCCCCGGTGAGGGTCCTGACCGGCACCGCAAGCGAGCCGTTCTACGCGCCGATCGCCCGGGCGGTCGTCGCCGGTATCCCGGGAGCGCGCCTCGTGTCGTTCGAGGGGCTTCGGCACCCCGCCCCGATCACCGATCCCGAGCCCGTTGCGGCCGCGATCCTCGATGCGATCGCCGACGCCGGCATCACGGCTTCAGGCCCGGCCGGCCGCGCGGCCGCCCTGGAGGTGCACCGATGACCAAACCCCGCGACGGCGCCCCGTCCGGCCTCGCGACCGAGCGCGGCAACGCCGCGCCGAGCAGCGAGGTCAGCTCGATGTTCGACGGGATCTCGCGCGTCTACGACCCGATGAACTTCGTGATCAGCGCGTTCCAGGAGCCGCGCTGGCGGCGGCGAGCCGTCGCGCTGACGCAGCTCCTGCCCGGCGGTCGCGCGATCGACATCGCCACCGGTACGGGCAAGGTCGCGGCCGATCTCCACCGGCGCGCGCAGCCGGGCGGCGAGGTGCTCGGCGTCGACATCAGCCCGGGGATGATCTCCGTGGCGGAGCGTCGCTTCGTTGGTCGTCCGGGGCTGACGTTCGTCGTCGGTGACGCCCTTGCGTTGCCCGCGCCCGACGCATCCTTCGACGCTGCCACGATCGCGTTCGGGATGCGGAACCTGCCCGACTACGGGCAGGGATTCGCCGAGATGCGTCGCGTCGTGCGTCCGGGCGGGCGCGTCGTCTGCCTGGAGATCGCGCGCCCGCGGAGCCGGCTGGCCCGGATCCTGCGGGCCTGGTTCGATGGGATCGTGCCGGTCATCGGTCGCATCGCCGGGCAGGGCGGCGCCTACGCCTACCTCGTCCGCAGCGTCCGGAGCTACCCCGCGCCCGAGGCGATCGCCGGAATCATGCGCGAGGTCGGCCTGGTCGGCGTCACGTGGACCGGCATGTCCGGCGGGATCGTGACGCTCCACGTCGGGACGGTGCCGCCCGCGGAGTGAGCCGGAGGCGCCGCGTGCTCAGTACCAGGGCCAGGGC